>JANONQ010000347.1:0-2318 GCA_031420935.1 Novosphingobium sp.
AATTCGATCTTCACCGGCGACCGCCTCCTCACCGCCCCCAACGCCGGCGGCGACGCCGACGCGGCGCTGCTCGCCCGGCTCGGCATGAGCGCGATGCAGGGCGAGGAGCCGATGCGGGCGCTGGCCGCGACGGAATAATGGGAGGCGGCCCGGCCTTCGCCGCCCAGCAGGCCGAACTCGCGCGGCTGACAGCGGGCGCGCGGCGGCGCACGCTGATCGAGCGCCGGGGGGCTGATTTCAGCTCGAACGATTTCCTCGGCCTCGCCGGTTCGCCCGAACTTGCCGACGCAGTGAGGTCCGCCTTGGCGCGCGGGGTGCCGGTCGGCTCGGGCGGATCGCGGCTGCTGCGCGGCAATCATCCCGAACACGAAGCCCTTGAAGCCGAGGCCGCCGCCTTTTTCCACTGCGAGCGGGCACTGTTCTTTTCCAGCGGGTTCGCCGCCAATTCGGCGCTGTTTTCTACCTTGCCCCAGCGCGGCGATCTCATCGTCTATGATGAGTTGATCCATGCCAGCGCGCATGAAGGCATGCGGATCGGCCGGGCGGAGGCGGTCGCTGCGGCACACAATGACGCCGCTGCCTTCGAAAGCGCGATCCGGGTCTGGCGCCAAAGCGGCGGTACGGGCAAGGTCTGGCTCGCGGCGGAGAGCCTCTATTCGATGGACGGCGACCGCGCGCCGCTTGATGCGCTGGCGCAAGTGGCGGATCGCCACGATGCCGTGCTGCTGATCGACGAGGCGCATGCCACCGGGGTGATCGGACCCGGCGGACGGGGTCTCGCCGCCCATCTCGACGGGCGCGAAAACGTCATCACCCTGCGCACCTGCGGCAAGGCTTTGGGCTGCGAGGGGGCGCTGGTCTGCGCACCGGCGGTGGTGGCGGATTTCCTAGTCAATCGCGGCCGCGGCTTCATTTTCTCGACTGCTCCATCGCCGCTGATGGCGGCGGCGGTGCGCGCATCGCTTGGCGCGATTCGCGATCAGCCGGAGCGGCGCGAGGCGCTTTGGCAATTGGTGCGGACGGCTGAGCAGGTGCTGGGGCCGTGCGGCGCCACTGTCAGCGGATCGCAGATCCTGCCGGTGATCATTGGTGAGGACGGTGCGACCATGGCGATGGCGTCGGCGTTGCAGGGTGCGGGTTTTGACGTGCGCGGTATCCGTCCGCCGACTGTGCCGGCAGGAACATCGCGGTTGCGAGTGGCGATCACGCTCAACGTTAATGAGGCGGATATTGAAGCCTTGGGTGAGGCTCTGCGGCTTGTGCGGCAGGGCAGTCCAGACGCCCATCCGCAACCGGCACTCAATCCCGGCTGACTTTCACCACCTGCTTCAGCCAAGCGCTTTTCGCCCCGATTGTCAGCCCGATCGCCTCGGCGAGATGGATCTTGAGGCTGGCCGCCTGGTTCTTGTCGATTGCGACCGTATAATCGCCGGGATGCAGCTGTTCGAAATAGAAGGATCCGTCTCCCTCTGTCCGGGCCCTCGCGACGGTCTTGCCCTGCGCGTCGACAAGGACCAGCACCAGGCCCGAGACTTCGCGGCCCAACCCGGCGCCCTCGGTGAAAAACGCGGTTCCCTCGATATCGCTCAATTCCTGGATTGCGAAATCGGTGGCATGGACGCGGCCGGCGCGGGGGATGACCTCGATGCCTTCGGAGACCGGTGCCAGCGCGATGTCGGGGAGGGTTTCCAGGTCGATAGTCATGCTCGATCGGCTGCCGTCGCCGAGTGCGCCGATGAAGGCCAACCCGCTCGCATCGGTTTTCCCGTGCCGGGAACTGGTGATGAATCCCACTTCCGGGACGACCGCTTCGCCGCTATCGAAACGTCGGTTGCCGTTGGCATCGCGAAACGCACGCACCGCCACGGCTCCGCCCGAGGTCAGCCCCGGCTCGGCGAAGAACAGCCGGCCCGACAGCGGATTGCGCCCGAAGCTGAAGCCGAGCCGCAGCGCCGCGTTGTAACTTCCATCGGGCACGCCGTAGTTGCCGTCAAACGCGAGGGTGAACTGGCCGAAACGCCGCACGGCCGACAGGCCGAAGCGCGTCTGCGAATCCTCCAGCGTATGGCCGACCGAAGCGCGCACCAGCGTGCGCTCGTCCAGCGCATAATCGGCTTGCAGCATGCCGCCGCGCAGGCTCGGCTGCGGCAGGACTGCATAGTCGACCGAGGCTCGCAATTGCAGGCGCGAGCCGCGCAAGGTCGCCAGATCGAAGCTGCCGATCAGTTGCGAGTGACCGCCGAACCCGGGCACCGAATTGCTGGCGTAATTGAGTGTGTTCGAAAACAGCAGGCCCGCGAACGGAACCGATCCGCGCA
>JANONQ010000348.1:0-2381 GCA_031420935.1 Novosphingobium sp.
GCGCCTATGTCGAGCAGCTTGGCATCGCGCAAGTAGCGTTCGACCGGCCAGTCTTTGGTGTAGCCTGCCCCGCCCAGCGCCTGCACGGCCTCGCCAGAGGTGCGGAAGGCGTTTTCGCTGGCGAGGAGGATTGCGCCCGCCGCATCGAAGCGCGTGGTCTGGCCGGCGTCGCAGGCGCGGGCCACCGCATAGACATAGGCCCGCGCCGATTGCAGCGCGACATACATGTCCGCGACCTTGGCCTGCATCAGCTGGAAGGCGCCGATCGGCTGGCCGAACTGCTTGCGCTCACGGACGTAGGGGATCACCGTATCGAGACAGGCCTGCATGATGCCGATCTGAATGCCCGAGAGCACTACCCGTTCATAGTCCAGGCCGGACATGAGCACGCCAACCCCGCCGTGAAGCGGGCCGAGGATGTTTTCCTCCGGCACGAAACAATCGTCGAACACCAGTTCCGCCGTCGGCGAGCCGCGCATGCCCATTTTGTCGATCTTCTGGCCGATGGAGAAACCGGGGAAGTCTTTCTCGATCAGGAAGGCGGTTATGCCGCGGCTGCCGTCGCCGGTTTTGGCATAGACCACGAGTGTGTCGGCATAGGTGGCATTGGTGATCCAGAATTTGGTGCCATTGAGCCGGAATCCGCCCGCGACCGCCTCGGCCCGCAGTTTCATCGCGACGACGTCCGACCCGGCACCGGCCTCCGACATGGCAAGACTGCCGACGTGTTCGCCCGAGATCAGCTTAGGGAGATATTTCGCCTTCTGCTCGGGATTGCCCCAGCGGCGGATCTGGTTGATGCAAAGGTTGGAATGCGCGCCGTAGCTTAGCCCAACCGAGGCCGAGGCCCGGCTGACTTCCTCCACCGCGACGGTGTGGTCCAGATAGCCCAGCCCCAGCCCGCCCCATTCCTCCTCAACCGTAATCCCGTGCAGGCCCAGCGCGCCCATTGCCGGCCACAATTCGCGCGGGAACCAGTCTTCGGCATCGACCCTGGCCGCCAGCGGGGCGATCTGCTCATCGGCGAAGCGCGCCGCCGCCTCGCGGATCATGTCGGCGCTTTCGGGCAGACCGAAATCGAAATGGGGCGTGGCGCGTATCGTCATGCGTGAGCAATCCTTCCAATCACAGAAAGCCGGGGTTACGCTTCCGGCCCAGCGCGGTCCAGAAGGACAATTTGCCGCTAAAGCGCGAATGCCCGGTTCTATTGGTCATGTGAATTCCCAGCAGTGCTTGTCAACGACGGGCAGCGCGTGCTTATGGCCGCGCTGAAACTCAGCGCCAACTGCGGGCGGCCATGCTAACCGGTTCACGGGTGGCTAATGTGCCAGACGATAAAAATGGGCACTATTCCCTATCGCGAACAGGACTACGCCGGACATGAACCTCAAGGCCCTTCTTCCGCTATCCGCCGTGGCCCTGCTCGGCATGGCCTCTGCCCTTCCCGCCGCTCCCGCTGCGCCGGGGCCGGACGGAGCCATGCTGTTCCGCCAGCGCTGTGCGGGCTGTCATACGGTCGTGCCGGGCGCGCGTGGCGTGATAGGGCCGAACCTGTCCGGATTGGTTGGACGCAAGGCCGCTTCCACCACATTCACCTATTCGCCCGCCCTGAAGGCCTCCAAACTGGTGTGGAACCGCGCCAATCTCGACCGGTACCTGACCGCACCGAACAAGTTGGTGCCCGGCACGCGAATGGTGATCGCGGTATCCGATGCCAAACAGCGCGCGGCGATCCTCGACTTTCTGGCAAAGCCCGCCAAGTGATCCATGACCGCGCCGCTGCTCGAAGGGGCTGACTGGCCGGTCTTCGGCTGGGACGACGATATTCGCCCGGCGCTGGCTAAAGCGCTCGCGGCGGGACGGTCGTCTGTGCTCGCCACGCTGTTCCAGGTCGAGGGCAGCGCCCCGCGCGGACCCGGCGCGCAGATGCTGTTCGATCCCCCTCACGCCAGCGGCTATTTTTCGGGCGACTGCATCGAGGCCGATGTTGCCCGACACGCCGGTGAGGTGCTCGCAGACGGCAAGCCGCAGCATCTCCATTACGGCACCGGCAGCCCGTGGATCGACATCCGCCTGCGCTGCGGCGGTACGCTGCATGTGCTGGTCGAGCGGATTGCCTCCGACAGCAGCGCGGGGCTCGCGCTGATCGAACATGCCAGTGCGCGCCGGCAGTGCCTGTGGTCAAGCAACGGGACCGAGCAGCGGGTAAACGCAGGGACCGGCCCGCTGCTTGCCGTCAGCGGCGATCCGCTGCGCATTACCCGGCGCTACGATCCCCCGCGCCGGCTGGTGGTTTCCGGCGGCGACCCCGGCGCGCTGGCGCTGGCAAAGCTAGCCGCCGAAGCCCGCATCGAGACGATTCTGGTGCGCCCCGATGGCCC
>JANONQ010000349.1:0-1642 GCA_031420935.1 Novosphingobium sp.
GCCGCCACCAAGCTGATCTGTCTGGCGATCCGCAACTTCGAGAAAGGCGGTCCGATCCATCCGGGAATGGTTTGCAGCGCGCAATCAATTCGATATCATGTTCGCGGAACGCTTCAATGCGTGACCGTGGCTGAAACCCGCATGGGCCAGAGGCCATACACAGAGTTCATGACACTCTCATCGAGTGGCGTGCGACCCGTTTGCAGATTGGCAACACCTGTTAACGACCAGAACGCAGCTCTCACCGCCCGCGCCTGCTGCGCTTGCCACCCCGGTCGCCCGCTTTGCCACCCGTTGACCGCCCCCTTACCTTGACCGCCACTTCAACCGCGGCGTCAACCTCGGACTGCCGTGCCAGCGGATCATCGGCCACGGCCATTTCGACCGCCTCCAGCCGTTTGACCTCGTCGCGCAGCCGCGCCGCTTCCTCGAACTCCAGATTTTCCGCCGCCTTGCGCATGGCCAGCCGCAATGCGTCCAGATGGGCGGCAAGGTTGGGCCCGATCAACGGCTGATCGACCTTGGCCGTCACCCGGGCCTGATCGGTGTCGCCTTTCCACAACCCGTGCAGCACGTCGTCGACATTCTTCTTGATCGTTGTCGGTGTGATCCCATTGGCCAGGTTATAGGCTGACTGCCGTTCGCGGCGCCGGGTGGTCTCGGCAATTGCCCGCTCCATGCTGCCGGTGATCCGGTCGGCATACATGATCACCCGCCCGTCAACGTTCCGCGCCGCCCGCCCGATGGTCTGGATCAGCGAGGTTTCCGAACGCAGGAAGCCTTCCTTGTCCGCATCCAGGATGGCCACCAGCCCGCACTCCGGGATGTCCAGCCCCTCGCGCAACAAGTTGATGCCCACCAGAACGTCAAACGCGCCCAAGCGCAAATCTCGCAGGATTTCAATACGTTCCAAGGTATCAATGTCCGAATGCATATAGCGGATACGGATGCCTTGTTCGTGCATGTATTCGGTCAGATCCTCGGCCATACGCTTGGTCAAGGTGGTGACAAGGGTGCGATACCCTGCCATTGCGACGCGGCGCACTTCGTCCAACAGGTCATCGACCTGCATCTCGACCGGGCGTATCTCGATCTGCGGATCGACCAGACCGGTAGGGCGAATGACCTGCTCGGTGAACACGCCACCGGTCTGCTCCAGCTCCCATGCTGCCGGGGTGGCGGAAACAAAGATCGACTGCGGCCGCATCGCGTCCCATTCCTCGAACTTCAGCGGGCGGTTGTCCATGCAGGATGGCAGGCGGAACCCGTGTTCGGCCAATGTGAACTTGCGGCGATAGTCGCCCTTGTACATGCCCCCGATCTGCGGCACCGAGACGTGGGATTCGTCTGCAAAAACAATGGCATTGTCGGGGATGAACTCGAACAGCGTCGGCGGCGGCTCGCCCGGGGCGCGCCCCGTCAGATAACGCGAATAGTTCTCGACCCCGGCACAGGAACCGGTGGCCTCCAGCATCTCCAGATCGAAATTTGTGCGCTGTTCCAGCCGCTGTGCTTCCAGCAGTTTGCCGTCCTTGACCAGTTGATCCAGCCGCTGTTGCAGTTCAAACTTTATGCCCTTTATCGCCTGCTGCATCGTCGGGCGCGGAGTGACATAGTGCGAGTTGGCATAGATGCGAATTTG
>JANONQ010000350.1:0-1603 GCA_031420935.1 Novosphingobium sp.
CGTTGAGACAGCCTTGCTGAAATCGTATCGCTCAGCGGACCAGAAACATAGGCCTCCTCGTCCACCGCATTGAACCGACCATAGCCGAGCGAGATACCCGCGCGGAATTCGTCCGTCGGCTTGGCCGCAATGAAATTGACGGCGCCGGCGGTCGCATTCTGCCCGAACAACGTACCCTGAGGTCCTTTCAGAACTTCAACACGTTCCAGATCAAAATTGGCATGTTTGGACAAGACCGGGAACGGGAATGGCACTTCGTCGAGATACAGGCTTACCGTGGGGTAGGCGGCGAGCGAAGTCTCGTTGTAGCCCACACCGCGCAGCGACAGGGCGGGAATACCGCCGGGCGTTTCGCTATACGAAAACGACGAAACTGCCCGAGTCAGATCCTCAAGGCTGGAGATGTTGCGATCCTTCAGCGTGTCGGCGGATAGAGCGGAAACTGTCAGGCCAACATCATTCAGTGACTGTTCCCGCTTCTGCGCGGTCACGATGATATCGTTGGGCGAAGAGTCATTGCCTCGGGGCGAAGGTGCCGGGGCCTCAACTGAAGTTGGTGCGCTGTCTTGCGCGGCTGCCACCGCCGCATAGGGAACGAGCGCGACGAAAGTCGTGCTCGCCAGTAACATGAAGCGCCTGCGATGAGCCATTTTTGCCATTTTCCGAGTTTTCCCCAACGCGGTCGTTGCCGCTTCTTACTTTGTGCATCACGAAACCCGACACTTTGTCGGATCAGGAAAGCATCTGATGAGGTTTTATCAGTTTGTCCAGTGAGAAAAACAGATGCTCATCCTTCATGTCAGAAAGTGGTCCGATGGAGTGCCTGCAACTCCGCTGAAGTCGATCAAGTAGGCTGCGCAGCTTATTTATATCAGGGGAATCCGATTTCGCGTCGGGCCGAGAAAGGCGCGTATCTGCTCTATTCGAGCCTGGCATACGGGTTAACCTAAGATTGAGGCACCGATCCGGTGATCAGATAAGCATGGTGATCGAGCACACTGCCTGGCAGATTTCCACGGGTGACATCGTAAGTCGCCTCGACAGAGCCGGGGCCGAGCAGCCTCGCGAACATAGCGGGATAGCGGCCGAACCTGGGCTCGAGTTCCGGCGGCGGACTTCCCGTTTCGAGTATCGCGACGTTCATGGGACCGCAATGCGCCCTTCGAACGCCGATTGCAGCACGTGGCGGGCGGCGGCGGCATCGAAGCGCCGCGGATTTCCTCCAGCGGAGGGATCGCACTCCGCCATGCGGGCTATCTGGTCGAGGCGCTCGGGAGGGACGCCAAGGTCTGAAAGCGTGTGTGGAATCGAAAGCGCTTCGCGCAGGTCGAGGATCCAATCGAGCAGCCCGCCAAACGTCGCCCGGCTCAGCCCGACATAGGCGGCCAGCTGCGCGGCACGATCTTCGATGGCCGGGCGATTGAAGGCCAGCACGTAGGGCATCAGCACGGCATTGGTGAGTCCGTGATGCGTGTCGCAAAGCGCGCCAATCGGATGCGCAAGCGCATGCATGCCTCCCAGGCCCTTTTGGAAGGCAGTTGCGCCCATCGACGCCGCGACCAGCATGTTGCCCCGGGCCTCGATATCGTCACTCTGCCGGAAC
>JANONQ010000351.1:0-3206 GCA_031420935.1 Novosphingobium sp.
GGCGGCGGGGGCGGTGGACGGCGCATTGCTGTTTCTCGGCGACATGCCGCTTATCCCGCCCGGCCTTGCCGCCGATCTGACGGCCAGCCTCGGCACTGCATTCGCCGCCGTTCCGCGCTGGCAGGGCAAGCAGGGCCACCCGGTGCTGCTCTCCGCCTCCGCCTTCCCCGCCATCGCTGGTCTCCGGGGCGATGAAGGCGCCAGGCGGCTGCTCAGGGCGCGCAATGATATTGCATTTGTCGAGGTAGCAGAGGAAGGTGTCACCCTCGACATCGACCGGGCCGAAGACATCGCCCGGCTGGAAATTCGCTTATGAGCGATATGGCACAGACAGCGACGACGGCTGAGCCGGCTGCAATGATACCGCAAGGCGGCGACCTGGTCCGCCGCCACCGCTTGTCGACCCGCGTCTGGCACTGGGTGAATGTCGTAGCCTTGTTCGTCATGCTGATGAGCGGGCTGATGATCTTCAACGCCCACCCCCGGCTCTACTGGGGTGAATACGGCGCCAATCCCGATTATGCCTGGCTGGAGATCGGCGCGGCGCAGGGCGAGGGCCGGCTGCGGGTTGGCGGGCTGTCGCTGGAGACCACCGGTGTGCTCGGCCTGTCACGCGGCAGCGACGGCACCGCGCAGAAGGTCGCGTTTCCCGGCTGGGCGACGATCCCGTCGCAATACAGCCTTGCCGATGCGCGGCTATGGCATCTCGCCTTTGCCTGGGTGCTGGGGCTGGGGGCGCTCATCTATCTGCTATGGTCGCTGGCGAACGGCCATGTCCGGCGCGATCTTCTGCTGGCGCGGGGCGAGTGGCGGCTGGCGCATATCTGGCACGACATCAAGCAGCATGCCCGGCTGCGCTTTCCCACGGGCGCGGCGGCGCTGCGGTACAATGTGCTGCAGAAATTCGCCTATCTGAGCGTTCTGCTGGTGCTGCTGCCGCTAGTGATCCTGACCGGCCTCGCCATGTCGCCCGGCTTCGACGCCGCAGTGCCGATCTCCGCCGCATTTGCTGGCCGGCAGAGCGCGCGCTCGCTGCATTTCCTCGCCGCTTTCGGCCTGCTCGCCTTCATTTTCGTGCATGTCGTCATGGTCGTGCTGGCTGGTCCGATCAACGAAATGCGCTCGATGATAACTGGCTGGTACCGGCTGCCGCGCGAACACAAGGATCGCAAATGAGCAGTCAATCGACGATCCTGACCCGCCGCCGACTGCTCGGCGCGGGCGCGCTTGGAGCGGGCGGACTGGTGCTGGCAGGCTGCGACCGGCTGAATGCCAGCCCCGGCTTCCGCTCGGTGTTGCAGCAGGCCGAGGGCTTGCATAGGGGCTCTCAGCGCCTGATCGGCGGCGACGGCGCACTCGCGCGTGAATATTCGCTCGCCGATTTGTCGCCAGTTTTCCGCGTCAATGGCAACAGCAAAGTCGAAGACAGCACCTATCGGCAACACGCCGCGTCTGGCTTTGCCCAGTGGTTGCTGGTGGTGGACGGACTGGTCCGGCGTCCGCTGGCGCTGCCGCTTTCCGCATTACAGGCAATGCCGCAGCGCGCGCAGATCACCCGTCACGATTGCGTCGAAGGCTGGAGCGCGATCGGCCAATGGCAGGGGCCGCAGCTTCGGCAGGTGCTCAGCCTCGCCGGGCTGCTGCCCGCCGCGCGCTACATCGTGTTCCACTGCGCCGACCGTTTCGGCAGCGCCCCCTATTACGAATCGATCGACCTCGCCGATGCCTTCCATCCGCAGACCATCCTCGCCTGGCGGATGAATGGCCAGCCGCTCCCCATCGGCCACGGCGCGCCGCTGCGGCTGCGGGTCGAGCGGCAGCTGGGTTACAAGCATGCGAAATACGTCATGCGCGTGGAAGCGCGCTCCAGCCTGGCCGGGCTCTATGGCGGCAAGGGCGGCTACTGGGAGGACGGCCACGGCTATCAGTGGCACGCGGGGATCTGACGCCTTCCCCCTTGCGATCTAAACCTGGAGCCGCACCTCCAGCCTCGACATGGACCAGATGGCGGCCTGCGCCGCGCGCTTTGCCGAATGATTTCGCCGCTGCTGCGTTGACCAGAGCGGCGATCTTATGGCAAGCGCAGCAATGCTGAGATACCGCGCGCGACCCAAACGGCAGATCAGGCTCAGCCCGCAACGCCAGAATGGCGATTTTCGGCGGAAATGCGGGTGTAGCTCAATGGCAGAGCAGAAGCTTCCCAAGCTTACGACGAGGGTTCGATTCCCTTCACCCGCTCCATTTTCCTGTCCGCCTATGTTCGCATTTGTCTAGACAGGCCCCCAAAATTCGAGGTATTTAGCGGTTATCAGGCCGCAAGCGTCCACCCGCGTTCGCATTCAGCCACCAGCTGCTGGGGGTATGATTGGGGGGTAAATGCAAAACGGCCAATTCGATACCCCCACGCTTGGGGGTATATTGGGGGTACGGACCACGGACGGGCTGGCAATTCCATGGCTTTGACCGACGTGGCAATCCGGAATGCAAAGCCCGGCACAAAGGCAATCAAGCTGGCGGACGGGGGCGGCATGTTCCTGCTTCTCACGCCGGCGGGGGGGAAGCTCTGGCGCCTCAAGTTTCGCGTTGATGGGCGCGAAAAACTGCTGGCCATCGGAGCCTATCCGGAGATTGGCTTGGGCGAGGCCCGCAGGCGTCGTGAGGAGGCGCGGGAACTGATCGCCCTTGGCAAAGACCCTTCGCGCGAAAAGCAGCGCGACAAGGTGCGTTCCCGGATTATGGCGGCGGACACCTTCACGGCGATATGCAACGAGTATTGCGAAAAGCGTAGGCGCGACGGTGCTAAAGGCTGGGCACCCGCCACGGCAATTCGAAGCGAATATCTGCTTTCGCTAGTTTGCGGGTCAATCGGCAAGTTGCCGATGGGCGAGATAGAACCGGCGGACGTGTTGACAGCCATTCGCAGGATTGAAGGCAAAGGCAAACTCGAAAGCGCCCGGCGGAGCTTGCAACTGGCTGGCGCGGTCTTTCGCTACGCAGTTGCGACGGCGCGGTTGGCGTCGGACCCAACCCGTGATTTACGCGGCGCGCTGACAGCGCCAACAGTGACCCATTACGGCGCTATCACCGATGCCAGGAAGGTTGGGCAACTGCTGCGTGCCATTGATGATTACGAGGGCAGCTGGATCACCAAGCTGGCATTGCAGATTGCGCCGCATGTATTTGTCCGCCCCGGCGAGCTTCGCCAT
>JANONQ010000352.1:0-2640 GCA_031420935.1 Novosphingobium sp.
ATCCACCAACGAGGAACTGGAAACCGCCAAGGAAGAGATGCAGTCTGTCAATGAGGAACTTCAGACCATCAACGCCGAGATGGCCAGCAAGAACGAGATCCTGATGCGCCTCAACAGCGACATCAAGAATTTGCTCGATAGCACAGAGATCGCCACGCTGTTTCTCGACGAGCACTTGCGGATCAAGAGCTTTACGCGCGGCATTGCCGAAATCTTTAGTGTCCGCGAAACCGATATCGGGCGTCCGATCACGGAAATCGCCAGCCTTGTCGATAAGCCAGAGCTGACCAAGGACGTGAAATCGGTGCTGCGCACGCTCGCTGTGACCGAGCGCCGGATCAAGCTGTCTGATTCGACGATGTCTTTCGATATGCGGATCCGCCCCTACCGCACGGTCCAGAATATGATCGATGGCGTCGTCTGCACATTTGTCGATATCACTGCCCGAGAAGCGGCCGAAGCGGCCATGCGCGAGAGCGAAGACCAGTTTCACGTAATAGCGGAATCGATCCCGCAGCTCGCCTGGATCACGGACGCCGAGGGTGAACTCGTCTGGGCTAATCAGCGCTGGTACGCTTACACGAACACCGAAGCGATGAAGCGTTTGGGCTGGCAAAAAAACCTCCACCCTGACGATGTCGATGGCGTGAGGGAACGTTTCATGCACTGCATTGAGACTGGCGAATCCTGGGAGGACACGTTCCTGCTGCGCGGCGTGGACGGCCAATATCGCTGGTTTCTCTCCCGCGCCGAGCCGATCCGCGATGAAAGCGGCAAGATCATCCGCTGGTTCGGAACCAATACCGACATCGACGAGCAAAGGCGCAGCGAGGAACTGCGCGAACTGCTGCTGAGGGAGATGGACCACAGGATCAAGAACCTTTTCGCCATTGCCGGCGGCGTGGTGTCGCTCAGCGCGCGCTCGGCGACGACGACGCAGGAAATGGCGACCACGATTCAAGGGCGCCTTGGCGCGCTGGCGAGCGCCCATCTGCTGATCCGGGCGAGCACGCCGGGCTCGGTCAATACCGAAAAATCGACTTTGGACGCATTGGTCCGGGCGGTGCTTAATCCGCATGTCGATCTTGCCGCGACACATGGCGATGCGCGCGCCGTGATCGCGGGGCCGGACGTCCCGATCAGCGGCGAGGCGGTTACGAGTATGGCGCTCGTCCTCCACGAACTCGCAACCAATGCCTGCAAATACGGCGCCCTGTCCACGGCGAACGGACGCGTGCATATTAGTTGGGTTGTCGAAGACGGCAGGCTGGCATTGCAGTGGCAAGAGCGGGGCGGCCCTGCCATTGGCGGCTCGCCCCAGCAGGAGGGTTTCGGCAGCAAGCTGGCCCGGCGCGGCATGAATGGACAGCTCCGTGGTGAAATCGCGTTCGATTGGGCTGCCGAGGGCTTGACCGTGCATCTTTCCGCGCCGACAGAAAGGCTGACGCTATGAGCGTCGGATCGCAGCCGGTTCCCCCCATACCAGCCTGGGCAATTCAATGCTGAACCAAGCGCTCATCCTGGTGGCTGAAGATGAACCGTTCATCGCGCTTGATGTGTCGCTGGCGATCGAGGATGCCGGGGGCCAAGTCGCCGGTCCCGTCGCCAGCGTCCAGGAAGCTCTCGCGCTGATCGGGTCGACGCCGGTCGTGGCCGCAATTCTCGACCACAATCTGACCGATGGCGACAGCTCTCCAGTCGTCGAGCGACTGTTGCTGGCCGGCATTCCCACCATTCTACAGAGCGGGGTCAGCTTGCCGGGTGACCTTGCCAGTCGGTTTCCTCAGTTGGTGGTGCATATCAAGCCGTGCAATGCCGCCAGGCTGGTCGCGCAGATAGCGGTGCTTATTACCAACAACCGGTTAGCCCCAGGCGAAACACCCAGCCCGCTGCCGTGAGCGCGAACCGGTATTGATTGCCGAGGCATCCCGCACGAAACGCGCAGCTGCCGCGATTTGCACGCGCGGTGGGTAAGGGCTGGAGCGGGTAAGGGGAATCGAACCCCTCTAGCTAGCTTGGAAGGCTAGTGCATTACCACTATGCTATACCCGCCTGCCGCAGCCCTATGCGGCAGCGCGCGGTCAGGGTCAATCGCCCGGATCGTGCTGCTGGCACCGCGCGCAGGTGATCTGGCTTCGCCGCACTGCAACAAAAATCGCCTTCGCCGATCCGCTTATTTGTCACAAATCCTTGATGGGTGGGATGTTATAGTCGGCGAGCCGCCTCCCTTGGCGGTTTACTGGCCTGTTCTAAGGAACAAAGCGAATGGACGTCCCCCGGCAACGCCCCTCTGCCGAACAAGCCCGATCGCCGCGACGGCGCGGTGCATTGGAGCTGGTGATGGGCTCCGGCCTCGGCAAGCTGCTCACCCGGTTCGGCGTCGCCCCGCGCCCGGCTAGCAGCGAGGGCTTGCTCGACCTCGCCGGCGCACTTCTGTCACTGCGCGGCCGCGCGTCCGGCCCGGCGCTGGCCTCGGCCTTTTTTGACCTTTACGAGGCCAGCGATATTGACGCCCGCCAGGCCTTCCTCGCCAAGCTCCACGCCGCCTACCCGCATGACGCCGCAGCGATCGATGCCGCCATTGCCCACTGGAACGGCAGCCGCGACGAGGCTTCGGCGCAGGCGCTCAACGATGCCAGC
>JANONQ010000353.1:0-3387 GCA_031420935.1 Novosphingobium sp.
TCGCGGCCAAGCTCGCGCTCCAACCGCTTGACCGCCATCACCCCGGCCTTGGCGTTGAGCGTATCGAACACCGTTTCGATCAGGATGAAATCGGCCCCGCCCTCGATCAAAGCGGCCGCCTGTTCGTGATAGACATCGACCAGCGTGTCCCAGTCGATCTCGCGGTAGCCGGGATCGTTGACGTCGGGCGAGAGCGAAAGCGTCTTGTTGGTCGGCCCGATTGCGCCGGCAACGAACCGCGGGCGGCTATCTCTTTCCTGATATTCATCCGCAATCCGCCGTGCCATCTGGGCCGAGGCGAGATTGATTTCGCGCACGAGATGTTGCGCGGCGTAATCCGCCTGGCTAATGCGATTGGCGGAAAACGTGTTGGTTTCAGCGATGTCGGCACCCGCCTCGAAATAGGCCCGGTGGATTGTCTCGATCACTTCAGGCTTGGTCAGCACCAGAATATCGTTGTTGCCCTTCTGGTCCTTGGTCAGGCCGAGGTCACCGGCATAATCGGCTTCGGCCAGCTTCCAGCCCTGGATTTCGGTGCCAAAAGCGCCGTCGGTGATGAGGATGCGCTTGGCCGCTTCGGCCAGCAATTGCTCTCGCGCGTTCACCAGGCTTTCTCCTTTGGCCGCAGCCCTAGCAAGTGGCAGATCGCGTAAGCCTGCTCCGCCCGGTTGAGCGTGTAGAAGTGGAAATCGCGCACGCCGCCATCGTAGAGCCGGCGGCAGAATTCGGCAGCCACGGTTGCCGCGACCAGCTCGCGCACGCCCGGACGCGCGTCGAGCGTATCGAACATCCGCTCCATCCAGGCAGGGATCGTGGTGTTGGCCGACATCCGGCGGATCGCGGCGAAGCTGGTCACCGGCATGATCCCGGGGACGATCGGCGCGGTGATGCCGGCGGCGAGCGCCTTGTCGAGGAAGCGGAAATAGACGTCGCTCGTAAAGAAGAACTGGGTGATCGCGCGGCTCGCTCCGGCGTCGATCTTGCGCTTGAGATTATC
Source organism: Novosphingobium sp. (assembly GCA_031420935.1). Taxonomy (GTDB): domain Bacteria; phylum Pseudomonadota; class Alphaproteobacteria; order Sphingomonadales; family Sphingomonadaceae; genus Novosphingobium. The sequence goes on from JANONQ010000353.1 coordinate 998, forward strand.
AAGATCGGCTGCGGCACCGGTCGCCTCGGGATGGACTTCGGGATAGGCGGCAACCGAAATCTCGAAATCATGCAGCGAGCGCAGGCCCGCCACCAGCTCGGCGGCATTGGCGTAGCCGTCCGGGTGCGGGGTGAAGCGCCCGGCATCGGCCGGTGGCGGATCGCCGCGCAGGGCGACGATGTGGCGCACGCCGGCGTCCCAATATTGCCCGGCGACCTCGGCGATCTCGCCCTTGCTGGCGGCGACGCAGGTGAGGTGGGCGGCCGGGACCAGATCGGTTTCGCGGATGATCCGCTCGACCGTCGCATGGGTGCGCTCGCGGGTGGAGCCGCCGGCCCCGTATGTCACCGACACAAAGCTGGGGGCCAGCGGCGCCAGTTCCAGCACCGCTTTCCACAGCTGCTCCTCCATCTTCTCCGACTTGGGCGGGAAGAATTCGAAAGAGACGGACAAATTCCCGCGCGGCGCGGCGAACAGCGGGGCTTCCTGCGCGGCATCGATCGGAGCGCTCATCGGAGGGCAGCCGTGGGGGTGGTAACCGGCATCATGACGGCGTTGGTGCCCGTTTGCCTGCGCCCCGTCCAGATCTTCACCGTGAGCGGGCGGCCCGGCAGCGCGATTGGCGGATCGGCGGCAAAGCCGGCAGTGCTGAGGAAGGCCAGCATCTGCTCATCGGAAAAGCCGAGGCGGGCATGGGCGTGGGCGCTGCGCAGCTCCTCGCGGTCATGCGCGGCGAAATCGACGACAGCGATGCGGCCGCCAGGCCGGGTGACGCGGGCGGCCTCGCCCAGCACGGCGGCGGGGTCCTGCGCATAATGCAGCACCTGGTGGATCAGCACCGTGTCGAAGCCGCCACTAGGGAACGGCAGCGCCAGAAAATCGCCTTGGACCAGATCAACGCGGTCCGCGGACAGGCCCTGAAGCCGGGTGCGCGCCAGCCGCAGCATTTCGGGGCTCTTGTCGAGGCCGGTGATATGGCGGGAACGAGGGGCGAAGAGTTCCGCCATGCGCCCGGTGCCGGTGCCGATATCGAGCAGAGTGCCAAGCGCGCCCTTTCCCAGCGCCCGTGCGAGCGCTTCTTCCACCGGTGCGTCGGGCGCGTGCAGCACCCGCAGCGTGTCCCACTCTCCGGCATGGCGCGCAAAATAGGCGGCGGCGCTGGCTGCGCGCGCGGCGCGGATCGCGGCGAGGTGGCGGCGATCTTCGGCGCAGCGGGCCGCAAAGGCGGCATCGCCGTGCTCAGCGACGCTAAGCAGCCGCGCGGCCGCCGCGCCCAGTGGTGGCGCGCGGTCCTCACCGATCGCGCTTCTGAGGAACACCCAACTGCCTTCTTTGCGCCGCTCTGCCAGGCCCGCATCGCAAAGAATCCGGATGTGCCGGGAAATGCGCGGCTGGCTTTGGCCGAGAACCTGGGCCAATTCCCCGACCGCGAGTTCCATATGGGCAAGCAGGCGCATGATCCTGAGGCGGGTCGGATCGGCGAGGGCGCGCAGGAGGGGGTCGATCCACATGGCATACATATAAAGAATTCTTTATATGTATGCAAGACTAGGATTTATCGCGGAATTGCGAACGTGGAAGAGCAGATTTGCCATATCTGGAAGGCCGGTCTACAAATGCAGTCGCGAGATCTGCGATATTGGGAACTTGATCCGCGTCATTGTTTTGCAAGGGGTTTTGCATGAAGAAAATTGCATATGTCGCCTTGGTGTCCGCCGCTGTGCTGACGCTTGCCGCCTGCGGCTCATCGGATAGCGCCAGCGAAAAGGCATCGGCCGAAAATGTCGAGATGCCGGCCGAAGAAGCCATGTCGGGCATGGATACCGCCGCAACGCCGGTCGCCGATCCGATGGCAGCCCCGGGTGCAGCGGCAACGGCTGCGGCCAGCGACGCGGCCAGCGGCGCGGCGAGCCCCTCCCCGGCGGCCAGCGCCGCAGTTGAGCAGGCGACCAAGGACGCCGAGAAGAAGATGTAACTGGCCTTGGCGGAGAAGCGCTGTTCCACGCGAAATAGCGCTTCTCCGCCGCCGCCCCATTGCGAAAGGCTGATCTTCACGGCATCAGAGCGCCATGGCCGATACGCTGAAGATCACCCTCGCCCAGTTGAACCAGTCGGTCGGCGATCTCGCCGCCAATGCTGCCGGGATGCTCGCTGCGCGGCAGCGCGCCACGAACGGCCCCAACGACAGCTCGGATCTCATCGCTTTTCCCGAATTGCAACTGATCGGCTACCCGCCCGAGGACCTGATCCTCAAGCCGGCGCTGATCGAGCGCGCCGCCGCCGAACTCGACAAGCTGGCCGCCGCCACCGCCGCGGCTGGCCCGGCGATGCTGGTCGGCTCGGTGTTCGTGCGCGACGGGGCGCTGCACAATGGAGTGGCGCTGCTCGAT
>JANONQ010000354.1:0-5052 GCA_031420935.1 Novosphingobium sp.
ATTTGCTCCGAACAGTTCGCGGTAGCCGGTGCGGAAGCGCTTGACCGACGCCTCATCGAGCAGCGCCTCGCTGGCCGGAAGCAGCAGATGCTGGGCGACGGTGCCGGTCGAACGCTGGGTGTTGGGGTCGAACAGCCGCAGCGTTTCCAGCTCGTCGCCGAAGAAATCGAGCCGCAGGCCCTGGTCGAGGCCGGAGGGATACACATCGAAGATCGAGCCGCGCACCGCGAATTCGCCCGCATCCGCCACGGTGTCGGTGCGCGAATACCCCTGGCGCTGGAGCAGGCCGATCAGGCTTTCGCGGCTGATCTCCATGCCGGGCTTGAGCAGCCGCACCGCCTCGCGGATGCGGAACGGCGTCACCACTCGTTGCAGCAGTGCGTTGGTCGTGGTGACCAGCAGCTGCGGGCCCAGTGGTGCTTCTTGCAGCCGGTGCAATGCCGCCAGGCGCCGCGCGCTGACTGATAGCGCCGGACTGGCGCGGTCGTACGGCAGGCAATCCCAGGCGGGAAATTCAATGACCTCAAGCTCGGGCGCGAAAAACGCTGCTGCGTCGGTAACCGCGCGCATCGCGGCATCGTCGGGCGCAACGAACACGACGCGGGACGGCGCGGCGCGGGCGAGATCGGCCAGCACCAGCGGCTGCGCCCCGCGGGCGAGGGCGGCCAGCGTGAGCGGCGTCTTGGCGGTGAGGATGCGGGCGATATCGGGCATGGCTGGGGGAGTGCCCCTAACCGGTCGAGAGCGCGCTGCCCAGCCCCCTCCCGCGAGACGAGAGAAGGGGTTCACTGCGGGATTTTGACGTAATCCAGCTTTTGCATCGCCATCATCTGCGGGCCGGCATATTGTTGCGGCACCGGCAGCGTGCCCAGAGCCCAGGCCATGACATCGAAATCGTCTTCGTCGATCAGCGCTTCGAACCAGCCAATTTCCGCTTCGCCCCAACCCATCGCATAGCGATCGAAAAACCCGCCGATCATATAATCGGCTTCGCGCGTGCCGCGGTGCCAGGCGCGGAATTGCAGGCGGCGGAGGCGTTCGTCGATGGTCATGTCGCGCGGTTAGGGGGACAAGTAGGTGGAGGCAAGTGCCGGCGCGGGGGAACAGTGGGTGCGGCCCGGGCGTTAAGGCCGCACGATAGCCGTCCCGGAGATATCTCATGCTCACCCTGCCCGAACTGCCCTACGCCTACGATGGGCTCGAACCGGCGATGTCCGCCGAAACGCTTCGCCTGCATCACGACAAGCATCATGCCACTTACGTCGAAAAGGCGAACGAATTGGCGCAGAAGGCCGGGCTTGGCGATCTGGCGCTTGAAGAGCTGATCTGCGAGGCGCGCGGGCGCAAGGACCAGAAGTTGTTCAACAACGCCGCCCAAGCCTGGAATCACGCTTTCTTCTGGGAGTCCATGTCCCCGGACAAAAGCGCCCCCGAGGGCCAACTTGGCAAAGCGATCACCAGTGCATTCGGCGATCTGGCGGGGCTGAAAAAGGCGTTCGTCGAGGAGGGCGTCAACCACTTCGCCTCGGGCTGGGTGTGGCTGGTGCTGGACCGCGACAAGGGTCTCGAAGTGATTTCGACCCACGATGCCGACGACACTTTCACCAGCGAGGCCGATTTTCCCCTGCTGGTGTGCGACGTGTGGGAACACGCCTATTACCTCGACTGCAAGAACGACCGCAAAGCCTACCTGACCCGGTGGTTCGATGAATTGGCGAACTGGTCATTCGCTGCCTGTCAGTTCGAGGCCAAATCAAGCGGCGGCAAAGGCTATCGCTATCCAACAATGACCGCGGCTCCGGGCTGAATTGAGCGCGGCCCAAGGGTCCGCGCCGGTTAAAGCGCGGACTTTGGGCGGCGATCAGGCCGCGAGCCTGATGGCGGTTAGCTGCGCCTCGGGCAGCGAATTGCTCTCGGCTTGCGGCATCAATTCCTCCTTGCGGGCCATCATCTCGTCGCACAGCTCGACAAGATCGACGCCGGATTCTTTGGCCTGGGCAAACATGCCGTCACCTGGCTGTTCCTCCTCCTTGACGTGGTGTTTGATTTCTTCCGACAGCACCTTGACTTTGGCGTCGTAGAATTCCTCGTCCGGCCCGCTGGCAAGGATGTCGTTAATCAGCACCTTGGCGCCGTCGTGCTCGACATAGGCCTCGTCCAGCGTGTCGTCTTCGATCTCACCGCGGATCGCGGGATAGAAGATTTCTTCCTCGATAGTGGCGTGGACCTTGAGTTCATTGCAGATCATTTCTGCCAGTTTGCGCTTGGCATTGCTGCCAGTGGCGGATTCGAATTGTTCGAAAAGATCTTCGACCTTGCGATGATCGGCCTTAAGCAGGGCAATCGCGTCGTTAAATTCTTCAGTCGCCATGATATTTCGCTCCTCGGGCTTCCGCGCTGGATTGCGCGTAGTTAGGGTTCACCGATAAGTCGCGACGTTGCTTGCGGTTCCAGCTCTTTGCCGCAAGCCCGCAACGCCCTATCAGCGGCGACCATGCGACCCGAGCGGCTCAACCCCCTGTTTGTCGAAAGCTCTGCTTTGAGAGGTGTGGGCCCGAACGTCGCGCGCCCGCTTGACCGGCTGGGGCTGACCCGGGTGAAAGACCTCGCCTATCACCTTCCCGACCGCTTCGTCGAACGACGGGCGGTTGGCGATCTCGATTCCGCCAGTGTCGGCGAGAACATCGTCATAGCGCTGACACCGGTCGAATACCGCAGCTCCCCGGGGCGCGGCCCGCTGCGCGTGCTGGCTTCCGACGCCCCGGGCAATATCTGCGCGATTACGTTTTTCGGCCGCAACACCGGTTGGGGCAAAAAGCAGCTGCCGCTCGGCGAGAAGCGCTGGATCGCCGGGCGGCTCGACCAATACGGCCAGATGCTTCAGATCGTCCACCCGGACCATATCTCGGATGAAGGCAGCGCGGTGCTGGGGGCTCTTTGCGAGCCTGTCTATGCGCTATCCGAAGGGCTGACGCAGGGCCGCATAGCTGCCCTGGTGCAGCAGGCGCTGACCGGGCTTCCTGAACTCCCCGAATGGATAGAACCCAGCCTGCTGGACCGCATGCACTGGCCGGCCTGGCGCGATGCACTACTGCTGGCGCACAAGGGCGAGCATGCGGCGGCGGGCGACCGGCTGGCCTATGACGAGCTGCTCGCCAACAGCCTGGCACTGATGCTGGTGCGCAATGCCAACCGCGCGCGCATCGGCACTCCGCTGCAGGGCGACGGGCGGCTACGCGCCAAGCTCCAGCTGCCCTTCTCGCTAACAGGGGCGCAGCGGCGCTCGATCGGGGAGATCGAGGGCGACCTGGCGCAGGGCGCGCCGATGCTGCGGCTGCTGCAAGGCGATGTCGGCTCGGGCAAGACGGTGGTCGCCCTCGAAGCCCTGCTGGTCGCGGTCGAGGCCGGCGCGCAGGCCGCACTACTGGCGCCGACCGAAATTCTCGCCCGCCAGCATCATGTAACGCTCACCCGCATGGCGTCTGCAACCGGCGCAAACATCGCGCTCTATACCGGCCGCGACAAGGGTAGGGCGCGCGAATCGATCCTGATGGGGCTACTGGATGGCAGCATCGATATCGTCGTCGGCACTCATGCGATCTTTCAGGAATCGGTTGCCTACAAGAACCTTGCGCTGGTGGTGATCGACGAACAGCACCGCTTCGGCGTTGGCCAACGGCTGATGCTGACGCAAAAAGGCCGCCGCACCCCACATTGCCTGGCAATGACCGCGACGCCGATCCCGCGCACGCTGACCCTGGCGCAATATGGCGAAATGGACGTCAGCCGCCTCGACGAAATGCCGCCCGGCCGCCAGCCGATCGATACGCGGGTGGTCGCGGTGGAGCGCATCGGCGATGTCGTCGGCGCGCTGTCGCGGCATCTGGAGTCGGGCCAACAGGCCTATTGGGTCTGTCCGATGGTGCGCGAGAGCGAAGTCGATGACATCGCCGCCGCAGAGGCCCGCTATGCCGAGCTCAAGGCCCGATTCGGCGATCAGGTCGCGCTGCTCCACGGCCAGCTCAAGAGCGAGCTCAAGGACGCCGCGATGGAGCGTTTCGTGCGCGGTGAGGCGAAGCTGCTGGTCGCCACCACGGTGATCGAAGTCGGGGTCGATGTGCCCAATGCGACGCTGATGGTGATCGAACAGGCCGAGCGCTTCGGCCTCGCCCAGCTCCACCAGCTGCGCGGGCGCGTCGGGCGCGGCGAGGGCAAGTCGGTGTGCCTGCTGCTACGCGGCGCCGCCCTGTCCGAAATCGCGCGCGAACGCCTGGCGCTCATGCGCGAGACGCAGGACGGCTTCCGCCTCGCCGAGGAAGACTTGCGCCTGCGCGGCGGCGGCGAGCTGCTGGGCACGCGGCAATCGGGCGACACCCCGTTCCGCATCGCCAGCCTGGAGCAGATCACTCGTCTGCTGCCACTGGCGCACGACGATGCGCGGCTGCTGATCGAACGAGACGGCGGGCTCACTGCGCCGCGCGGGGAAGCGGCGCGGCTGCTGCTCTATCTGTTCGAGCGCGACTGGGGGGTGCAGCTGCTGCGGGGCGGGTAGAACTCTTCTAGCGCGGCCCTTGCCATTCGCATGGGCTTCAAGGCAAAACGCAGGCTGATCGATCGACTGACAGCGTGCCAGTTTGGCGCTGTGAGTGCGACCTGCCGCAAAGATTGTGGCCATCAACCATTCGCGCCGCTATGCCGGACAGATGCGCCCCATGCTGCCCGATGGATTTGCAGTGCCAGTCCTTTATCCGGGGTTTGCCCAGGTGGCGGCAGCGCGATCGGCCCCACCCCGCTGGGCGCCCGATCTTGCGGCCGGGATCGGCAGCTGGCGCTGGTTCCGCGATCTGGGTGTTCTGGCAGTCCTGATTTACGCAGCGTTGATATTTTGGCCGGCGGCTGAAGCTTCCAGTCCAGCTCCCGCCAATCGAACCGTTTCACGCCCGCCAGTTGCGCCAGGGCCATTGCCAGTCAGGCCCGCGCAGTCGGCCAAGCGCACGTCGGTCCTCCCCGGCGAGACGCTGGCACAAGCACTGCAACGCGCCGGCGCCGATG
>JANONQ010000355.1:0-5325 GCA_031420935.1 Novosphingobium sp.
CGAACAGCTCCAGCCGTGCGACCGGCGCGAAGCTGCGGCGGTGGTGGAGCGTTGCTCCGTGACGGCGCAGAGCCGCGAGGTGTTCGGGCGTGCCGTAGCCAGCGTTGCGTTCCCAGCCATATTCGGGATGCGCCGCCGCCAAGCCCCGCATCAGGCGGTCACGGTGTTCCTTGGCGATGATCGAGGCGGCGGAAATGCAGGGCTCAAGAGCATCGCCGCCGACAATCGGCCGCGCCGGCCAGCGCCATTCCGGCCGGCGGCCGTGCGGGGTGAGATTGCCGTCGATCAGCACTTCGCAGGGCTCCTCGGCAAGTTGTTCGCACAGGCTGGAGACCGCCAGCGTCATCGCCAGCATGGTCGCGCCGAAGATGTTGAGCGCCTCGATATCCTCAACCGAGACCACCCCAACCGCCCAGCGGCAGCGGCGCTTGATCACCGCTTCCAGCTCCCCTCGCCGCTCGCGGCTGAGTTTCTTGGAATCGTCGAGCCCGGCAGGCCGGGGCTTGCACAGCACCACCGCCGCCGCCACAACCGGCCCCGCAAGCGGACCGCGCCCAGCTTCATCAACGCCGATGATCAAAGGAAATCTGCCCTTGGCACCAAATGCGGCATCGGGCGTTGGAGCGTTCATGCGTGGTACCGTCCTGCGAGGCTTTCTATCGCCGCTCGCCCTGCTGCTCGCAAGCTGCGGCAGTTCCGCAACTGGGGACAGCGCCGATGCGCGCGCCACGCCGGCCGTGTCAGGCTCGGATAGGCCGTTCGCCTTGACCGAAGTCGCGACATTCGACGAACCCTGGGCGATGGCGCTGGTGCCCGGCAGCGGTGTCGTGCTGGTGACCGAGAGGAAAGGCACGATCAAGGGTTTTGAACCCAACGGCAGGGCGATTTTCGTCACAGGCGTGCCGGCCGTCGATTATGGGGGTCAGGGCGGGCTCGGAGACATTGCCTTCCTGCAATCCGAATCGGCCACGCACCTGACGCCGCGCACGATCTATCTGAGCTGGGTCGAGGCTGGCGCGGACGATACCCGTGGCGCGGTCGTCGGACGCGGCAGGATGGTTTGCGAAGAGCATCAAACCTGCGACATCCGCAATCTCCGGGTGATCTGGCGACAGGACCCGAAAGTCACCGGACGCGGCCATTTCTCCCACCGTCTGGCATTTTCGCCCGACGGCCAGCACTTGTTTGTCTCGTCGGGTGACCGCCAGAAGCTCACACCGGCGCAGGATATGGGGGGTAACCTCGGCAAGATTGTCCGCCTGCTACCCGATGGCACGCCGGCGCCCGGCAATCCGTTCGCGGCGCGTGGCGGCGGCATCGCGCCGCAGATCTGGACGCTCGGCCACCGCAACATCCTCTCGCTCAACTTCGATGCGCAAGGCCGGCTATGGGCGCTGGAGCATGGGCCCAGGGGCGGCGATGAGCTGAATCTGATAAAGCCGGGGCGCAATTACGGCTGGCCGGTGGTCTCGAACGGCGATCATTACGGCGGCCGGTCGATCCCCCGCCACCGGGCCCGCACCGATTTCGCCGCTCCCGCCACCAGCTGGAACCCGGTGATCGCGCCGGGCGGCATGATCTTCTACAGCGGCAGTCAGTTTCCAGAATGGCGCGGACAGGCGCTGATCGCGGCAATGAAGCCCGCCGCCCTGGTGCGAGTGGCGATCGACGGCGAAAGCGCGCGCGAGGTCACCCGTTATCCGATGGTCAACCCCATCCGCGCGATTGCCCAGCGCGACGACGGCTCGATCTGGCTGTTGGAGGACGGCAAAGGTAATCCGTCCGCCAAGCTGCTGCGGCTGTCGCCGGCGGCGCGGTGAATTCCGGTCGACAAGCCTCAGGATCGCCCCTATCGGCGCGCGGCTATGCCCGTCGGCTTCCAGATCATTCCGCTCGATAGCGTCGATCCCGGCATGGTCGAGGCTCTGCTCGATGCGGCGTTCGAGCCCGCGCGCCGCCGCCGCACCGCCTACAAGCTGCGCGAGGGAACCGACTGGTTGCCCGCGCTCAGCTTTGCCGTGCTGGACGAAAACGAGATGCTGGGGGGCACGATCCAGTGCTGGCCGGTTGCGCTGACCGATGCGGCCGGGCGCCGCCATCCGATGATCATGGTCGGCCCCGTCGCGGTTTTGCCCGAGGAGCAGGGGCGCGGGTTTGGCAAGGCGCTGATGGCCGCGAGCCTCGGCGCGCTTAGCCCTGAGGCGCCGCTGCCGCAGGTGATGATTGGCGATCCCGATTATTACGGCCGCTTCTGGGGCTTTACCGCCGAGCCCACCAAGAGCTGGAAACTTCCCGGCCCCTGGGAGCCGCACCGCTTGCTGGTTCGTTGCGTCAAACCCGGGGTGCTGCCCAAGGAAGGCATGCTCGGGCCTTGGCGTAGCTGACCGCTTCTGGCATCGCAGCTTCGATGCCCTATGATCCGCCCTCCGAACTTGCCACCCTGTCCCTCACCGAGATTGCCAGCCTCGTCGCTGCGCGCAAACTGCCGCCGGTCGATCAGTGGCAGCCTGCCATCATCGGCGAGAGCGAAATGCGCATTGCCGCAGACGGCCGCTGGTTCCACCAGGGCGGCGAAATCACCCGCCCTGCCATGGTGCGCGCCTTTGCCGCGTTGCTGATGCGCAGCAAGGACGGCCAGCACTGGCTGGTCACTCCGCACGAGAAGCTGTCGATCGAGGTTGAGGATGCCGCTTTCATGGCCATCGATGTCAAGCGAGAGAGCGATGCCCTGGCCTTCCAGCTGAACTCCGACGAGCTGGTCATCGCCGGCCCCGACCATCCGATCACCGCGCGCGGCGATCCCGATACGCCTGCGCTGTATCTCGGGCTGAGGCACGGGACCGAGGCGAGACTAAATCGCAGCACTTACGCACAACTTATTGGAATCGCGCTGGAGGGTGGCGATCTGACCTTGACCAGTCAGGGAGCGCGCTTCTCGCTGTTGCCCGAATGAGCGACTTGTTCAGCCGCGTCAGCAGCCTTTACCGACAAGGCCACAACGGCACGCCGCCTGAATTGTTCGGCGGCCAGCACCTTGAAGGGGTCGACGATTTCCGTCCAGCCGCCGTGCTCGCCGCTATCACCGATCGCGACGAGCCAGGCTTCCTGCTGCTCCACCGCCCATCGAACATGCGCGCCCATCCGGGACAGGTCGCCTTCCCGGGCGGCAAGATCGACCCCGGCGAAAGCGCGGTCGAAGCCGCCTTGCGGGAAGCCTGGGAAGAGCTCGGGATTCGCCCGAGCGATGTGCGCGTGATCGGGGAGAGCGACGTCTATTACACCCGTACGGGCTTCGAGATTACCCCGGTGCTGGCGGTGGTGCCAGCCGATATCGAAATCGTGCCCAATCCCACCGAAGTCGCGCAATGGTTCGAGGCGCCCGCCGGTTTCGTGTTCGATTCCGCCAATCACGAAATGCAATGGACCGAGGGGGAAGGCGCGAAGCGGGCCTATTACCAGATTCTGTGGCGCGAGCACCGGATCTGGGGGGTGACTGCGGCATTGATCGTAAACCTGTCGCGTCGGCTGAACTGGCATGGGTAAATGACCGTCACCCTGCCCCAGGCTCTGTGGACCAAGCGGAAAGACCTTGCCGGCCTTGTCGCCGCGCTAGGCGAAGGGAACGCGCGCTATGTCGGCGGGGCGGTGCGCGATACGCTGCTGGGGCTGGAGGTTAAGGACATCGACGTCGCTACGCCGCTGGTGCCGGATGACGTCATTGCCAGGCTGGAAACCGTTGGAATCCGCACCATTCCCACCGGGATTGCGCATGGCACCGTGACGGCGCTGCTCAAGGAGGGCACGGTCGAGATCACCACATTGCGTCATGACGTCAGCACCGACGGGCGCCGCGCGACGGTTGCCTTCGCCAATAACTGGCGCGATGACGCCGCCCGGCGCGATTTCACCATCAATGCGCTCTATGCCGATCCGGTAAGCGGCGAGATCTGGGATTATTTCCGCGGGCTGGATGATCTTGCCGCGCGGCGGGTACGCTTTATCGGCGATCCGGCCGAGCGGATTCGCGAGGATCACTTACGCATCCTGCGTTACTTCCGCTTTCAGGCCAGGTTTGGGTCGCAACCAGCTGATAGTTCTTCAGAACAGGCCTGCGCGCAGCTGGCCGCGACACTCAAGGGCCTCTCGCGCGAGCGGGTTGGGATGGAACTGATGAACCTGCTTGCCCTGCCCGATCCCGCATCGACGGTAGCGCGGATGGCGGAGCTTGGCGTGCTGGCGGTGGTTCTGCCCGAGGCCGTGCCCGAGGCCTTGGCAGCCCTGGTCGAGCAGGAACGGCGCCAGCACGTCGCGCCAGATTCCATCCGCCGCCTGGCCGCACTGCTGCCGACCGATGCGGAACTGGCCGGGCAGGTGGCGGCGCGATTCCGGCTTTCGACGGCGCAAAAGAAGCGGCTGATGTCTGCCGCCGGGCGAAGCTCAAATCCTCCCCGCGCTCTCGCCTATCGCCTTGGCCTTGACCAGGCACTCGACCGACTTCTGCTGACTGGCGGCGACATCGCTGCTCTGAGCGGCTGGACCATTCCCGTCTTCCCGCTCAAAGGCGGCGAAATTGTCGCGCGTGGAGTCAAGGCGGGCCCGCAAGTGGCCCGGCTTATGCGCGAGGTCGAGGCACAATGGATCGCCGAGGGATTTCCGGACGCGGTGCGGGTTTCGCAATTGCTGGACGCGGCGCTGGGCCGCTGATCAGTCAGCGATCCGACAGCTTATTTGCTTTATAGCCCCGTCATGTCCCTTCAAGACTTTGCCAAATTCCTCGCGGAGCAACCCCTGCTTGCGCTGGCGATGGGAGCGATTTTCGTTCACACACTGGGCGCGATGCTGCGCCGCGCGAGCCCGGGTTTCGCGACGTTCCTGCGCGGTGCGGGCAACCTCGGCCTGGTCGGCGCGCTGCTGTTGACCATTGCCCAGGTTGCCCGTTTCACCGCCGGCAGCGACCTCGCCCTGCCGCAAATCGGTTTGCCCAAACAGCGGATCGAGGGGGCCGAGACCCATATCGACATGAGCCAGGACGGCCATTTCTGGGTGAAAGCCAGTGTTAACGGTGAGCCTCGCCGCTTCCTCGTCGATACCGGCGCGACGTTAACCGCGATTTCCGCCTCCACAGCGAAAGCAGGCGGCATCAGGTTGCAGGACATGCGGCCGCCAGTGCTGCTGCGTACCGCCAATGGCACCGTGCAGGCCGATCTGGCGACGATAGACGAGATGCGCTTCGGCAACATCGTCGCCCGCGATCTCGACGCGGTGGTCGCACCCAGCCTTGGCGAGACCAACATCATCGGCATGAACCTCCTGTCGCGGCTGGCG
>JANONQ010000356.1:0-2495 GCA_031420935.1 Novosphingobium sp.
CTTTCCAGCTTCAGCAATTCGTTGATAATAAAGCAGGTGTCGCGAACGGGGGCCTTGTAGCTTGGCATCGGTCGGGTCCTTGGCTGGAAACGATCAGGTATCGTTGCGGACGAGCGAATCGCCCTGGAGCGTCCGGTAAAAGCAGCTCGCCGCGCCGGTGTGGCAGGCCGGGCCTTCCGGCCGAACCAACAGCAGCAGCGCATCCTGATCGCAATCGACACGGATTTCCTCGACCCGCAGGACGTTGCCCGAGGTTTCCCCCTTCAGCCATAGTCGGCCGCGCGAACGCGAGTGAAAGTGGGCAAGGCCGGTCTTGCGCGTTTTGGCGAGCGCTTCCTCGTCCATAAAGGCAAGCATCAGAATTACACCCGTGGCGGAATCTGCGGCAATTGCGGTAATCAGACCCTGACCGTCGAAGCGCGGCAGAAATGCTGTGCCCTGTTCGCGATGGCTCGCGGAAAGGCTGGTCATGGCGGAGGATTTCCTTCGTAGGCTCGGATCAGGCGGGGAATTGTTGCAGGATAACCACAGATGCCCAGCAAAATCCATCGCATGTCGCAATCCTGCTTTTCTTTGCTGTCGATTCGGAGGAACTATCCACTTGCAGCCTGAATGGGGTGCTCGCTGAAAAGCGGGATGGCAATCAGAGCCATGGTTCGGGGGATTGGTTCCCACTGCACGAGCAGGGGACCGTAAAATGAGGGATCGGACGAGGCGGCCGTCAGGGGGCGAACGCCGAACTGCCAAGGCAGCGTCCAGTCGATTTCGTCACGAGACGCCCGGGGCTGAACGCCTCGGGCGTTTTCGCTTGTCCGGGGGGGATGATCGGCGATCACTGATCGACATCTTCCCGCACTTTAGCGCGGAGTTGCCTTAGCCCTCATCCAGCACACGGGCGAAGCAGGCGACCACGACCTGGCTGGCCCCCGCCCGTTTTAGCGCGCGCACACAGGCGCCGCTGGTCGCTCCGCTGGTCAGCACATCGTCAACCAGCACGACTTTGGCGCCGCGCAGACATGCCGCCCGGAGCGGATTGACCACAATTGCCCCGCTGAGCGCCCTTGCGCGTTCCGTCCGGCGCAGACCGCCCAGCACCGGTGTCTGCTTGCGGCGAATCAGCGCATCCACCTCCAGCTGAGCGCGCTTGATCCTGGCGATCTCCCGGGCCAGCAGCGCCGCCTGGTTGAACCCCCGGCGCCACAGCCGCCAACGGTGGAGCGGGACCGGGACCAGCAGCCAGCCCTCATCCACCGCCCCCATTCGCGCCGCCATCAACCGCGCCATCATTGGCGCAAGCGCAATTCGGCGGCCATGCTTGAACGCCAGCACCAGCCGCCGCGACGCCTCGTTATAGAGCGTGCCGGCCGCCACGCCGTCGTGCCTTGGCGGGTCGGCGAGACAGGGCGCGCAGACCGCGCCGTCCGCGATGCCATCCGCAAACGGCCGCTGGCACAGCGCGCAGCTGGGATCGCCGGGAATCGCCAACTCACTCCAGCACGAAGCGCACAGCCCGGTCTGCGCCAGCAGGCCTTCACCGCATAGCGGGCAGCGCGGCGGGAACACCAGATCGATGAACGGGGCGAGGGTCTGGGCAAGCGCCATGCGCGTCTGTGTAGCCGGCTCTGGCCTGCCGGCAAGCGCTTGCTCCGCTCGAGTCCAGGCGGCAAGAGAGCTTATGGCCGCAAATCCCCCACCGCTGATCTTCTCGCCCGCGCGCCGCCTGGCCGCGCGGCGACGCCGCGCCGTGCTGCAAGCCAACCCCGCGGCCCCGCGCTACGTCATGGCGGATATGGTCGACGACGTCATCGACCGGCTCGGCTTCCTGCGGGTCACGCCGCAACGCGCCCTCGTGATCGGCGAATGGACCGGCAGTCTCGCCGCCCAGCTTCGCGCGATGGGGGCCAAAGTGACTGGCGCTGAACCCGGTGATGGCTTTGCCGAGGAACTGCCTTTCCGCTTCGGCCCGTTTGATTTGATAGCCAGCCTGGGCACGCTGGATACGGTGAACGATCTGCCCGGCGCCCTGATTCACCTGCGAAGTGCGCTCGCGCCCGGCGGTCTTCTGATCGCCAGCTTCCTCGGCGCTGGCAGCCTGCCGAGCCTGCGCGAGGCAATGCGTGCCGCCGATGGCGAACGACCGGCGCCGCGCATCCACCCGCAAGTCGATGTCCGCGCCGGCGGCCAGTTGCTCCAACGCGCCGGTTTTGCCGATCCGGTGGTGGATTACCGCACGCTGACGGTGCGCTTCGGATCGATGGCCGCCCTAGTCGCGGATTTACGGGCGCAGGGGCTGAGCAATGTGTTGGCGCGGTGTGGCCCTCCGCTTAACCGAGATCAGTGCATTGCGGCGCGCCGGGCGTTCGAGGCCAGTGACGGGATCGATCAAAAGGTTACGGAGCGATTCGAATTGCTGACGCTCAGTGGCTGGCGGCGCTAGCGTCTTTCCCGTCATAAGCCGCCATGCGGCCAGAGTGCAGGTGAGCACTCCCCAGCCC
>JANONQ010000357.1:0-1809 GCA_031420935.1 Novosphingobium sp.
GAGCAGGCCCTGCGCGAGCGGATGAAGATTCCGGTGATGCACGACGACCAGCACGGCACCGCGATCATCGCTGCTGCCGGCCTGGTCAACGCCTGCCTGATCACCGGCCGCAAGTTCGCGGACGTCAAGGTGGTGGTCAACGGCGCCGGCGCTTCGGCCATCGCCTGCACTAGCCTCATCAAATCGATGGGCGTGCGCCACGAGAACGTCATCATGTGCGACAGCAAAGGCGTGATCTACATTGGCCGCGCCGGCGTTGATCAGTTCAAGTCCGCCCATGCCATCGATACCGACAAGCGGACGCTGGCCGAAGCCGTGGTTGGCACCGACATTTTCCTCGGCCTGTCAGTCGCCGGCGCGATGACGCAGGACATGGTCAGGTCGATGGCCGACCAGCCGATCATTTTCGCCATGGCCAATCCGGATCCGGAAATCACCCCGCCCGACGCGATGGCGGTGCGGCCCGATGCGATCGTTGCAACCGGACGCTCGGACTATCCCAATCAGGTCAACAACGTGCTCGGCTTCCCCTTCATCTTTCGCGGCGCACTGGATGTGCGGGCGACTGCGATCAACGAGGAAATGAAGATCGCTGCGGCCAAGGCCATCGCCGAGCTGGCGCGCGAACAGGTGGCCGAGGAAGTCGCCGTGGCCTATGGCAAGACCCAGCAGTTCGGCCGCGAATACATCATCCCCGCCCCGTTCGATCCGCGGCTGATGGAAGTGGTTTCCTCCGCGGTCGCCAAGGCGGCGATGGATTCAGGCGTCGCACAGAAGCCGATCGAGGATTTCGATGCCTATCGCCACAGCCTGAAAGCGCGGCTCAACCCGACAACGTCGGTGCTCACGCAAGTCTATGAGCAGGTCAAGGCCAATCCCAAGCGGGTGATTTTCGCCGAGGCGGAGAACGAAGTCGTGCTGCGCGCGGCGATCCAGTTTCGCAGCTTCGGCTATGGCGAGCCGGTGCTGGTTGGGCGGACGCAGGCGGTGCTCGACAAGTTGGCGGAACTTGGCGTCAGCGATGCGGGGAGTTACGAAATTCACAATTCCGCCACCTCGCCCCATGTCGGCGCAATGGTCGATACGCTTTACGAGCGCCTGCAGCGACGCGGCTTCATGAAGCGCGACGTTCAGCGCATGGTCAATCAGGACCGCAACCTCTTCGCCTCAACCCTCCTGAAGCTTGGCATCGGCGATGCGATGATCACCGGCATGACCCGGACTTTCGCGCAGACGATGAAGGAAGTCCGCCAGGTGCTCGATCCCAAGCCCGGCGAAGTGCCCTTTGGCATCCATTTGATGATCGGCAAGAATTCGACCGTGTTCCTTGCCGATACCACGGTCAACGAGCGGCCGAGCGCGGAAGATCTGGCGGTAATCGCGACCCAGACCGCCGCCGTCGCCCGCCGGTTGGGGCACGAACCGCGCGTCGCCTTCCTGTCCTTCTCGACCTTCGGCAATCCTTCGGGCAAGTGGCTGGACCCTATCCGCGGGGCGGTGGCGATCCTCGACGAGAGCAATCCCGGCTTCGAATATGAAGGCGAGCTGGCGCCCGACGCCGCGCTCAACCCGAATGTGATGAAGAATTACCCGTTCAGCCGCCTGACCGCACCGGCCAATGTGCTGGTGATGCCCGGCCTGCAATCGGCCAATATCTCGGCCAAGCTGCTGCGCGAACTGGCCGGCAACGCCACCATCGGGCCGATGCTGATTGGCATGGAAAAGCCGGTGCAGATCGCCCCGATGACCGCGATCGCGCCCGATCTGCTGACGCTGGCGGTGCTGGCGGCTGCGGGGGTTTGCGGCTGA
>JANONQ010000358.1:0-2000 GCA_031420935.1 Novosphingobium sp.
GCGGTGGCGAAGTCGGTATCGATGCCCATGACTTCACCGGTGGATTTCATCTCCGGGCTCAGCACCGGATCGACGCCGGGAAAGCGGGCGAAGGGGAACACCGCTTCTTTTACTGCCATATAGGGCAAATCGCGCTTGAACGGCGGAAAGGTGGACAGCATCTCGCCGGCCATCACCCGCGCGGCAATCTTGGCCACGGGTTGCCCGATCGCCTTGGCGACGAACGGCACGGTGCGGCTGGCGCGCGGATTGACCTCGATCAGGAACACATCGCTGCCCTGCACCGCGAACTGGATATTCATCAGGCCCCGCACGCCGAGCGCGAAGGCCAGCAATTCCGCCTGGCGCTCCATTTCGGCGATGATTTCGCCGGAGAGGTTATAGGGTGGCAGGGTGCAGGCGCTGTCGCCCGAATGGATCCCCGCTTCCTCGATATGCTGCATGACCCCGGCGACCACGACCTGCTCGCCGTCGCACAGCGCATCGACATCGCATTCGATGGCATCGCGCAAATAGCGGTCGATCAGCACCGGGCTGTCGCCGGAAACCTGGACGGCGGTCGCAATATAGTTGTCGAGCTGGGCGTCGCTGTCGACGATCTCCATCGCCCTGCCGCCGAGCACATAGCTCGGGCGGATCAGCACCGGATAGCCAATCTTCCGCGCCACCGCGATCGCCTCGTCGCGGCTGCGGGCGATGCCGTTCTCGGGCTGCTTGAGGCCCAGCCTGGTGACCAGCGCGGCGAAGCGCTCGCGGTCCTCGGCGAGATCAATGGCATCGGGCGAGGTGCCCAAAATCGGAATCCCGGCATCCTCCAGCACCTGCGCCAGCTTGAGCGGCGTCTGCCCGCCGAACTGGACGATGACACCCAGCAGCGTGCCATTGCGCTGTTCGACGCGCAATATCTCCAGCACATCCTCGCCGGTCAGCGGCTCGAAATAAAGCCGGTCGGAGGTATCGTAGTCGGTGCTCACCGTTTCCGGGTTGCAGTTGATCATGATCGTCTCATAGCCCGCTTCCGACAGCGCGAAGCAGGCGTGGACGCAGCAATAGTCGAATTCGATGCCCTGGCCGATGCGGTTGGGCCCGCCGCCCAGGATCACCACTTTCTTGCGGTCGGAAGGCGCCGCCTCGCACTCGGGTTCGCCGAACGCCGGGGCCTCATAGGTCGAATACATATAGGGTGTGACTGCTTCGAATTCGGCGGCGCAGCTGTCGATCCGCTTGAACACCGGATGGACGCCGAGCTTGTGGCGAAGCTCGCAAACCTCCTTCTCGCTGGTCGCCCCGGCCATCGCGCGCAGCGCATCGTGGAGCAGCCCGGCGCGCCGCGCCTGGGTTTCCCCCATGCCGCCGGCGACGCCGACCGAGCGCACCGCCAGTGTCGCCAGCCGCTTGTCGGAAAAGCCCATCGCCTTCAATCGCCTGAGGCCCGCCGCGTCATTTGGCAGGCCGTTGGCGGTGACGCTGGCTTCTTCGGCGATGATCTCGGCGATCTGGCGCAGGAACCAGGGGTCGTAATGGGTGATCGCGTTGACGTCCTCGACGCTGAACCCCTCGCGGAACGCCTGCGCCACCACCAGCAGCCGGTCGGGCGTTTGCCGGGCGAGCGCGGCGGTGATGACATCGCGGCTGGCGCCCTCCAATTCGACCACGCGGTTGAACCCGTCGAGCCCGGTTTCCAGACCGCGCAGCGCTTTCTGCAGGCTCTCCTTGAAATTGCGGCCGATCGCCATGACTTCGCCGACCGATTTCATCGCGGTCGAAAGCAGCGGCTCGGCGCCCTTGAACTTCTCGAAGGCAAAGCGCGGTATCTTGGTGACGACGTAATCCAGGCTCGGCTCGAAGCTGGCGGGCGTCGCCCCGGTGATCTCGTTGGTCAGCTCGTCCAGCGTATAGCCCACCGCCAGCTTGGCCGCGACGCGGGCAATGGGAAAGCCGGTCGCCTTGGAGGCCAGCGCCGAGGAGCGCGAGACGCGCGGGTTCATCTCGATGACGAT
>JANONQ010000359.1:0-9744 GCA_031420935.1 Novosphingobium sp.
GTCGATATGCGCCGCGTTCCACAACGGCTCGAACAGAATGTTGGCGAAGCGCAGCGCGAGCAGGTTCTGCACGGTATCCTTGCCCAGATAATGGTCGATCCGGAAGATGCGGTTTTCGGGAAAGGCACGGGCGACGGCGTCGTTGATCTGGCGGCTGCTCTTGAGATCGGTGCCCAGCGGCTTCTCCAACCCGATCCGCACCCGCTCCCCGGCCAATCCGCTGGCGGCGAGGCCGGCGATGGTCGGCTCGAACAGCGACGGCGCAGTCGACAGAAAAATGGCCAGCCCGTTCGCCTCCGGACCGACCTTCTGCGCCATCGCCCCGAAGCTGTCCGCTTGCGAGGCGTCGAGCAGCTGGTAGCTCAGCCGTTCGAGGAACCCTTCGATAGCCGGCCTGCGGTGCTCGGGCAGATATTTCTCCAGCGCCTCGCGGGCGAAGGCGCGGTAGCTGGCGTCGTCACGCGGCGAGCGCGCGGTGCCGACAATCCTGAGGCCTTCCGCCACCAGCCGGTCGGCATGAAGCGCGCAGAGCGAGGGCAGCAGCATCCGCTGCGCCAGATCCCCGGTCGCGCCGAAGATTAGCAGCCGGTCGGCAACGAAATTCATGGCGCCTTGCTCATGCTGGTCTCCGGCGCATTGGACTGCTCCGCCAGGCGTTCGGCAACCGCCGCCACGATTGGCGTCAGGGCCGCGCGGTCGGAAGCGAGGAATTGCGCCTTCATTCGCGGATCCCAGTAAAGCCGGATATGCTCGGCGGTGGCGGCGACGGCTTCGTTCTCGCCCTGCACGGCGAAATTGCGGGCGATCTGGTCGGCCATGTAGGCGAGGCGCTCCAGCTCCATTACTCCGCCGCCTCCGCCGCGATCCGCCGGGACCGCGCGGTTAGTTCGGCGTAATCCTCCTGCCACTCGCTCGGCCCGTTGGAAGGTGCCACCTGCACCGCCGTTACCTTGTACTCAGGACAGTTGGTCGCCCAGTCGCTGAATTCCGTGGTGACGACATTGGCCTGCGTCGCGGGGTGGTGGAAGGTAGTGTAGACCACGCCAGGCGCCACCCGGTCGGTCACATCGGCGCGCAGTGTGGTGGCGCCGGTGCGGCTGGCGAGACGGACCCAATCGCCGGTCTGGATGCCGCGGTTCTCGGCGTCCGAGGGATGGATTTCGAGCAAATCCTCACCGTGCCAGACGGTATTGCCGGTCCGCCGCGTCTGCGCGCCGACATTATACTGACTGAGGATGCGCCCGGTGGTCAGCAGCAGCGGGAAGCGCGGGCCGGTCTTCTCGTCGGTCGGCACATAGTCGGTGACGACGAACTTGCCGCGCCCACGCACAAACCCGTCGATGTGCATGATCGGCGAGCCATCGGGCGCGGCCGCGTTCACCGGCCACTGCAGCGATCCCGCTTCGTCCAGCCGGTCGAACGATACCCCGGCGAAGGTCGGTGTCAGCCGGGCGATCTCGTCCATGATCTGCGACGGGTGGGTGTAGTTCCAGCCGAGGCCCATGGCGTTGGCCAAAGCCTGTGTAACCTCCCAATCCTCGAGTCCGTTCACCGGCTCCATCACCTTGCGGACCAGCTGGATGCGGCGCTCGGCATTGGTGAAGGTGCCGTTCTTCTCAAGGAAGCTGGAGCCGGGCAGGAACACATGCGCGTAGTTTGCCGTCTCGTTGAGGAACAGGTCGTGGACGATGACGCAGTCCATCGCCTTGAGGCCCGCCGCGACGTGATGCGTGTTGGGGTCCGACTGGAGGATATCCTCGCCCTGGATGTAGATCGCCTTGAAGCTGCCATCCACTGCGGCGTCGAGCATGTTGGGGATGCGCAGGCCCGGCTCGGGATCGAGGCTCACACCCCAGTCCGCCTCGAACAGTGCCCGCGTATTTGCGTCCGAGATGTGGCGATAGCCGGAAAGCTCGTGCGGGAAGCTGCCCATGTCGCAGGCGCCCTGGACGTTGTTCTGGCCCCGTAGCGGATTCACCCCAACCCCAGGTCTCCCGATATTGCCGGTCGCCATGGCAAGGTTGGCGATGGCCATGACGGTTGAGCTGCCCTGGCTGTGTTCGGTAACGCCAAGCCCGTAATAGATCGCGCCGTTTCCGCCGGTGGCGAACAGGCGTGCGGCGGCGCGAAGGTCGGCTGCGGGGACGCGGGTGACGGCTTCAAGAACTTCCGGGCTGTGGCGCTCGTCGGCGACAAAGCGCGCCCAGTCCTGATACTCATCCCAATCGCAGCGTTCGCGGATGAACGCCTCGTCGGCCAGCCCCTCGGTGACGATGACATGGGCGAGTCCCGTCAACACCGCGACATTGGTCCCGGGCTGCAGCGCGAGATGATGCGCCGCCTCGACATGCGGCATGCGCACCAGATCGATCCGCCGCGGGTCGATGACTATCAGCTTGGCACCCCCATCTTCGTTCAAATCGGGCCTGAGCCGCCGCTTCATTTGCGAAGCGAACACCGGATGCGCATCGGTGGGATTGGCACCGATCACCAGGATGACATCGGCCTGCATCACGCTGTCGAAATCCTGTGTCCCTGCCGAGGTGCCGAAGGTGGTCTTGAGGCCGTAGCCGGTCGGCGAATGGCAAACCCGCGCGCAGGTATCGACATTGTTGGAGCCAAAGCCGGCGCGCACCAGCTTCTGGACGAGGAAGGTCTCCTCATTGGTGCAGCGGCTGGAAGTAATACCGCCAAGCGCGCGCGCGCCATATTGCGCCTTGATCGCCGTCAGCCGGGCGGCGGTGAAAGCCAGCGCCTCGTCCCAGCCGACCTCGCGCCAGGGCTGGTCGATAGCATCGCGGATCATCGGGGAGGTGATCCGGTCCTGATGCTGGGCATAGCCCCAGGCGAACCGGCCCTTGACGCAGGAGTGCCCGTGATTGGCCTTGCCATCCTTCCACGGCACCATGCGCACCAGCTGTTCGCCCCGCATCTCGGCCCGGAAGGTGCAGCCGACGCCGCAATAGGCGCAGGTGGTGATGACCGCGCGCTCTGGCATGCCGATCTCCTTCACCGCCTTTTCCTGCAAGGTCGCGGTCGGGCAAGCCTGCACGCAGGCCCCGCAGGAGACGCATTCGCTGGACAGGAAATCGTCGCCCGCCTGCCCGGCGCTGACTTTCGAGGCGAAGCCGCGCCCCTCAATCGTTAGCGCGAATGTTCCCTGAACTTCGTCGCAGGCGCGCACGCAGCGCGAACAGGCGATGCATTTGCTGGGGTCAAAATCGAAATAGGGATTCGATCTGTCCGCCGCCAGCCCGAGGTGATTTTCCCCCGCATAGCCATAACGCACATCGCGCAGGCCGACGGCGGCGGCCTGGTCCTGCAGTTCGCAATCGTTGTTGGCCGAGCAGGTCAGGCAATCGAGCGGGTGGTCGGAAATATAGAGCTCCATCACCCCCCGACGCAGCTTGGTGAGGCGAGGCGTCTGGGTGTGCACCGCCATGCTGTCTGTAACGGGCGTGGTGCAGCTCGCTGGCGTGCCTTTCATCCCGTCGATCTCGACCAGGCACAGCCGGCAAGAGCCGAACGCGGCGATATTGTCGCTGGCGCAGAGCTTCGGGATCGAGCTGCCGGCCAGCGCGGCGGCGCGCATCACCGAGGTTCCGGCGGGCACGGTCACCGCGCGCCCGTCGATGGTCAGCGTGACTTGCGTGTCCGACAGGACTTCAGGAGTTCCAAAATCCGGCTGGGGCTCATAGCCCACGGCGTTTCTCCAGTTCGGCCAGATCGGCCGGGGTGTTGATGTTAGCAGGAATGCCAGCAGATTTCACCGCTCTTGCGCCGATCGCCTCGGCGAATTGCAGCATCGAATGCCTGCCGGTGCCGGTCAGGATCGCCTCGATCGCTTCAAGTGCGCTGGCCGGCCACAGCCCGATCACCGGCTGCTCGGCGAGATAGGCCGGCGCGGGCGCGAGCAGTTCGGGCAGGCCGTCGGGCAAGAGGGCGGAATCGACCCCGCAAGTCAGCACCGCCTCGTAGCCTTCGTCGCGCGCGTGGTGCAGGGCGGCGGCAATCCCGGCGAGCGGCCCCATGCCGGGGCGCGGCCAATCGGGCAAAGTCGGCGCCGGCGCCGTTTCGCGGCCCACGACGACGACATATTCGCACCATCCCGACAGCGCATCGACCGCGCGGGCGATCAGCGTGCGGCCTTCAAACTCGGCCAGCGCCTTGTCGCTGCCGAAGCGAGTGGACAGGCCCCCGGCGAGAACTGCGCCGAGGATCATATGGGGCACCCGAAGCGCCTGGCCTTCGACAAGCTCAGGCTGAGCGGGGTTCTTTCGTGGGGCAATACAAATTCCCGCTCATGCTGAACCAAACCCCGCTCATGCTGAGCTTGTCGAAGCACACGCGCAAACCTCACGAAAAATCCTCCGGCCAATGTTTCAGCGCACTCAGCACCGGAAACGGCGTGAACCCACCCAGCGCGCAAAGCGAGCCGAATTTCAGTGTCTCGCACAAGTCTTCGAGCAAGGCCACGTCGTCCTCGCGCGACCTTCCCGCCTTGGGCGCATTGTGCATCTGCGGGAGTTTTTCGACTCTGTCCGCTGCGCGCGCGCTGGACCGTATGCGGTCGATCAGCTCCACCCCGCGGACCGAGCCGATCCGGCAGGGCGTGCACTTGCCGCAGCTTTCGGCCGCGCAGAACTGCATGGCAAAGCGGGCCATGCGGCCCATGTCCGCCGTATCGTCGAACACCACCACCCCGCCGTGCCCGATCAACGCATCGGCTCCGGCATAGGCTTCATAGTCGAACGGCAGGTCGAACTGGTCAGGATGGATATAGGCGCCGAGCGGCCCACCGACCTGCACCGCCTTGACCGGGCGACCGGAAGCCGTGCCGCCGCCAATGTCATAGATCAGTTCGCGCAAGGTGATGCCGAATGCAGTCTCGAACAGCCCCCCCTGCTTGATGTTCCCAGCCAGCTGGATCGGCATGGTGCCCTTGGAGCGGTCGATCCCCAAACTTGCGTAAAGTGCCGCACCGCCCCCCGAGAGGATATGCGGTACGGCCGCAAGCGTCAGCACGTTATTGATCAACGTCGGCTGGCCAAACAAGCCTTGGTGCGCCGGCAGCGGCGGCTTGGCCCGGACCTCGCCGCGCTTGCCTTCAAGCGAATTGAGCAGCGAAGTTTCTTCGCCGCAGATATAGGCCCCGGCCCCCACGCGGACCTCGATCCGGAAGGGGGAAATGCGGCTCTGGGCCAAAGCTAAAGCCATGTTGAGCTTGGCAATCGCATGCGGATATTCGCTACGGACGTAGATGTAGCCCTGCCCCGCCCCCACCGCATGGGCGGCAATCGCCATGCCTTCGATCAGGGCGAACGGATCGCCTTCCATAGCCATGCGGTCGGCAAAGGTGCCGCTGTCGCCCTCGTCGGCGTTGCAAACGATATACTTGCGGGGGCCGGGCGCGTTGGCGACGGTTTGCCACTTGATCCCGGCGGGAAAGCCAGCCCCGCCCCGCCCGCGCAGGCCGGACTGGGCTACTTCAGCGATGATCTGTTCGGGGGTGAGCAAACGGGCACGGTCTAGCCCGGCCCAGCCTCCGGTTGCGGCGTAGTCCTCAAGGCTGAGCGGACGGGTGCGGCCGGCGCGCGCGAAAGTCAGCCGCTGCTGGCGGGCGATGAAGGGGTGATCGGCGATGCCGCCAATGCACAGATCCTCTCCGAGCTTGCTCGGGGAGGTGGCAGCGCGCAGCGCTGACGGAGGGGCCCCTCCACCCCTCCCCGAGACAAGCTCGGAGAGGATTTCAGGGACATTCCCAACCATCACCGGCCCCCAGCCGATCCCGCCAATCTCAACCAGCGGTTCCAGCCAGTGCATCCCCCAGCTCGAAACCCGCTCGACCTCGCAGCCCGCCGCCGCGAACGCCGCCGCTACAGCATCGGCGCCGCAGGCCAGCGCCAGAGCATCGTCCGAAATGCGCACGACGGTCATGCTGCCTCGATCAATCGTACAAGAGCCGCTGCATCGAGCCGCGCATAGACCCGATCGCCCACCCGCGCCGCCGGGCCGGCGCTGCACAGGCCGAGGCAATAGACGCTCGTCAGCCGCACCCGCTCGACACCGTTGACCTTGGCCGCCTGCTCGCCTGCCCTCACCAGCGCCTCGACCCCGCGCGCCTGACAGGCCTCGGCACGGCAGAGCTGCACGACTGGCCTGGAATCGGGCTCGGCGCTGAAATCATGGTAGAAGCTCACCACCCCGTGCACTTCGGCCCGGCTAAGATTGAGCGCTAGGGCAATCTGCGCCTCGGCCGCGGCGTCGATGCAGCCGAAGGCGGCCTGGACGTCGTGCAGGATCGGCAGCAGCGGGCCTTCGCGGTGCATATGTTGCGCGATAATCGGGGCGAGGCGTTCCGCGTGGCTCAATAGACCACCACACTGCGGATGCTCGTCCCGGCATGCATCAGATCGAAGGCCTGGTTGATCTCCTCCAGCTTCAACACATGGGTGATCATCGGGTCGATCTCGATCTTGCCGGTCATATACCAGTCGACGATCTTGGGCACGTCGGTGCGTCCTTTCGCCCCGCCGAACGCGGTGCCCTTCCAGGTGCGCCCGGTGACCAGCTGGAACGGCCGCGTCGCGATCTCCTTGCCGGATTCCGCCACCCCGATGATCACGCTGGTGCCCCAGCCGCGATGGCAGCATTCCAGCGCCTGCCGCATGACCTCGGTGTTGCCGGTGCAATCAAACGAATAATCCGCCCCACCATCCAGCAAGTTCACCAGCGTCTCGACGACATTGCCGACGTCCTTCGGGTTCACAAAATCGGTCATGCCGAACCTGCGGCCCCATTCTTCCTTGGCCGGGTTAATATCCACGCCGACAATCCGGTCCGCCCCCGCCAGCCTTGCCCCCTGGATGACATTCAGCCCAATCCCGCCGAGGCCGAACACCACGACAGTCTCGCCGGGCCGCACCTTGGCCGTGTTCAGCACTGCGCCGACACCGGTAGTCACCCCGCAGCCGATGTAGCAGCTGGTCTGGAACGGCGCGTCCTGCCGGATCTTCGCCACCGCGATTTCGGGCAGCACGGTGAAGTTGCTGAACGTCGAGCAGCCCATGTAGTGGAAAATCGTCTGCCCCTTGTATCTGAACCGGCTGGTGCCGTCCGGCATCAGCCCCAGACCCTGAGTCGCGCGGATAGCGGTGCACAGGTTGGTCTTACCCGAAAGGCAGGCTTTGCACTGGCGGCATTCAGGCGTGTAGAGCGGGATGACGTGGTCGCCCGGTTGCACCGAGGTGACACCTGCCCCCACCTCGCGGACGATCCCGGCGCCCTCATGGCCGAGAATGCTCGGGAACAGGCCCTCGGAATCCAGCCCGTCCAGCGTATAGGCATCGGTGTGGCAGATGCCGGTCGCCATGATTTCGACCAGCACTTCGCCCGCCCGGGGTCCGTCAAGATCGAGTTCTACGATCTCGAGCGGCTGCTTGGGAGCAAAGGCAACGGCGGCGCGGGTCTTCATCGATCAAATCCTCGAAGCATCTGGTCCCCGGTATAGCGCTTGGCAATATAGGCAAGGCAAGCCAGAAGGTGGCGATGTCCGCACCTCATGTGCCCTTTTTTCCGCTATGAAGGCCCTGCGGGATCCTCAGCAGCTGCTCCTCGGCGGACTCGCGGCGATCCGCGAGCAATATCGCGTGCTGGACAGCTTCCCGTCGGACGTGCTCGCCGCCGCCGAATTGGCCGCGCGCCGGGTGCCCGCCGAGCACGCCGATCGCACCGGTATGCCGTTCGCCACGCTCGACCCGGCAAGTTCGACCGATCTCGACCAGGCGTTCGCCATCGAACCGTCCGGCGCCGACCTGCTGCTGCATTATGCCATCGCCGACGTCGCCTGGTTCGTCGCCGACGGCGATCCGCTCGACCGGGAGGCCTGGCGGCGCGGCACCACCACCTATCTGCCCGACGGCAAGGCCGGCCTCTACCCGCCGGTGCTGGCCGAAGGCGCGGCAAGCCTGCTGCCCGATGGTCCGCGCCCGGCGGTGGTCTTCACCGTCCGCGTCGCGCCGGACGGGGCGGTCAAGCTCGACGGCGCCGAGCGCGCGCTGATCCGCAGCCGCGCCAAACTCGCCTATGATACGGTGCGCGCCGATCAGCTGCCTTCCGGATTCGGCGAGCTGGCCAGCCGCATTGCCGCGGCCGAAGACCGGCGCGGTGCGGCGCGCGTCGATCCGCCCGAGCAGGAGGTTGAGCTTGGCCCGGACGGCCGTTATGTCCTGCTGCTGCGCCCGCAGCTGGCCTCCGAGCGCCACAACGCCGCCATGTCGCTCGCCACCAACATGGCCATCGCCGATGCCCTGTTCGCCGCCCACACCGGCCTGTTCCGGGTGATGCCCCCGCCCGACGCCCGCGCCGTCGCCCGCCTGCGCTTCACCGCCCGCGCGTTCGCTCTCGACTGGCCCGATGCCATGCCGCTCGCCGAGTTCGAACGCAGCCTCGATCCCGCCGCGCCGCGCCACGCTGCCTTCATGCTGGCGATCCGGCGCGCGGGCAATGGCGCGGCTTACGAAGCGTTCGAGCCGGGCAGGCGCCCCTGGCATGCGGCCATGGCGGCGACCTATGCGCATGGCACCGCGCCGCTGCGCCGCCTCGCCGACCGTTATGTCGTGCGCGCCGCGCTGGCGGTAGCGAACGGGCGGCCGGTCCCCGCCGAAGTGACCGAAGCGTTCACGCGCCTCCCTGCGACCATGGCGCGAGCCGGCGCGCGCGATGGCCAGATCGAGCGGGCGGTGATCGATCTCGCTGAAACAGCGCTGCTTTCGGGCCGCGAGGGCGAGGCGTTCGATGCCGTCGTTACCGACACCGGCGAGAACGGTGCCCGCATCCAGCTCTGCGAGCTGCCGGTGGTCGCCCGCACCACTGCCCACAGCATCCAGCCCGGCGCGCGCATTCGCGTCCGCCTGCTCACCGCCGATACCGGGCGCCGCACCCTCCAGTTCGAGCGCATCGCCTGATAGCTGCCGCCGGAATTGGATTGCACCCCTGCCCCGCGTCAGTTAGGGGCCGCGACTTCGCAAGCTGCTGCCCGGATGGCCCGATGGCGGAGTGGTTACGTAGCGGACTGCAAATCCGCGCACGCCGGTTCGATTCCGGCTCGGGCCTCCAACCTTTCTGAGGCAATTTCTGGTGACGGAAGTGCGGAGAGAAAACGCCGCATTTCCGGGGGCTTTTGCCAGTTTGTCGAAAGGCGTCCGCGTCTCTGCTCCAGGCAATTTTAGGCCCAATTGCGCGCGAAAGACCCAGAGTCTCTGGGCCGAATTTAGCAGCGACAGATTCGCGTTACCGCTCGGCGGGCCCATAGGAAGTGGGCCGTTTCCTCGCGAGCACTGCAATACAAACCGACGTCCGCTAGCTGAACAATCATGTCCGGCTTCGCCAACATAACGGCTTGCCGAACCTCGAGGTCTGCCCGTTTGGTCCGCTGCTGTGAACCACTTTTAATAAGGCGCGTTTGAGGCATGAGGACGCTGGAGTTCACGGTCATGAGTTTGCTTAAGCTCGCTCCCCATATAAGCATGGACGGCAGGGGCGCGTGGCGCGACAATGCCATTGTCGAGCGCCAATGGCGCTCGGTGAAGTATGAGGAGGTTTATCTGCGCGCCTACGCCGCGGTTAGCGAAGCCCGGTCATCGATCGCTCGGTATCTGAGCTTTTACAACGGACGAAGGCCACATTCGAGCCTTGCCGCGAAGACGCCGGATCAGACATATTTTGACAACCTGCCGGTGATGA
>JANONQ010000360.1:0-2511 GCA_031420935.1 Novosphingobium sp.
GACTTTGCCGCACTGCGCGGCGAACTGCTGGCGGCGCTGGAGCGGGCGGGGGCGGGCAAAGGCGATCCGCCGCGGCGGCGCAAGCCGAAATGAAACAGCTGCTCATCCTCATCGCGCGGGCGTGGCAACTGGGCCCTTCGCGCATCCTCCCGCCGACTTGCCGCTATGCCCCCAGCTGCTCGGAATACGCCATCCAGGCCTTGCGAAAATATGGTGCGATTAAGGGTGGCTGGCTGGCGGCGAAGCGGCTATTGCGCTGCCAGCCTTGGGGCGGGCACGGCTATGACCCGGTTCCGTAAACACGGGACGCCATCACCGGCATTGACGAAAAGACGATAGAGAGCCCTCGTGGACAATCAGCGTAATATCATCCTGGCGGTTGTACTGACTGCCCTGATCCTGTTTGGCTGGGACGCGGGGATGCGCTATTTCTATCCGCCAGCTAGCCAGCCCCAGCTCACCGCAAGCGCTCCGGCCAGTCCGGATGCGGCCGGCCCGACCCGTGAGGGCGGGCTCACCAGCCCGGCCGCTATCGCGCTGGAGGCGAAGGATATCAAGACCGCGCTGGCATCGCCGTGGCGGATCAAGATCGCCGCGCCGGGCCTCACCGGTTCGCTCAACCCGATCGGCGCGCTGGTCGACGATCTTACGCTCAACCGTCACACCGCGACCGAGAAGAAAGACAGCGGCCCGGTGCGGATATTCTCGCCCGCCGGAACCCCCGCGCAGAACTTTGCGCAGTTCGGCTGGGCCGGCAGCGGCATGCAACTGCCCGATGCGGTAACGCCCTGGACGGCACCGGTCGGTGCCCGGTTGACCCCGCAGACCCCGGTGACGCTCGGCTGGACCAACAGCACCGGCCAAGCCTTCGCCATCCGCTATGCGATCGACAGCGACTATATGCTGACGGTCACCCAGACCGTGACCAACAGCGGCGCGGCGCCGGTGATCTTGCGGCCAATCGCCCAGATCAACCGCACCGAACAAACCGCCAGCGTCGATACCTGGAATGTCCATTCCGGCCCGCTCGGCGCGTTCGATCAGTCGGTCAAGTTCGGCCCGGATTACGACGAAGTTGGCGAGGCCGGGGTGCTGGCCAACCAGGGCCGGCCCGATTGGCTGGGCTTCACCGATATCTATTGGATGAGCGCGCTGATCCCCGACAAGACGCCTGCCACCAGCGACTTCCGCGCGCTCGGCAAGGGCATTTATCTCGCCAACGTTATCTATCAGGACACCGCGCTTGCGCCCGGCCAGCAGCTCACCCGGACAACCCGCCTGTTCGCCGGGGCGAAGGAAAGCGCGGTGCTTGACCGCTACGAGGATGCCGGCGTCGCCAATTTTGGCCTCGCCATCGACTGGGGCTGGTTCTTCTGGTTCGAAAAGCCGATTTTCATGCTGCTGCGGGCCCTGTTCGAGGCAACCGGCAATTTCGGCGTGGCGATCATCCTGCTCACCGTGATCGTGCGCGGCATCATGTATCCGATCGCCCAGCGCCAGTTCGCCAGCATGGCGGCGATGCGAGCGATACAGCCGAAGATGAAAGCGCTGCAGGAGCGCCACAAGGACGACCGCGAGAAGCTCCAGCAGGAAACCATGGCGCTTTACAAGGAAGAGAAGGTCAATCCGCTGGCCGGCTGCCTGCCGATTTTCCTGCAGATCCCGGTGTTCTTCGCGCTCTACAAGGTGCTGATCGTAGCGATCGAGATGCGCCATCAGCCGTTCGTGCTGTGGATCAAGGATCTCTCCGCGCCCGATCCGCTGATGATCCTCAACCTGTTCGGACTGCTGCCGTTCACCCCGCCCAGCTTTCTCGGCATCGGCATCCTGGCGGTGCTGCTTGGCATCACCATGTGGCTGCAGTTCAAACTGAACCCGGCGCCCCCCGATCCGATACAGCAGCAGGTGTTCGCGCTGATGCCGTGGATGATGATGTTCGTCATGGCGCCGTTCGCCGCCGGGCTGCTGCTCTACTGGATCACCTCGAACGTGCTGACCATCGCGCAGCAAAAATATCTTTATTCGAAGCATCCGCAGATGAAGGCGCAGGCGGAAAAGGAAGCCACCGACGCCGCGCGGGCGGCGGCACGGCCTGGCAAGTGACCCTTCGAGACGCCACTTCGCTAGTGCTCAGAGGCTCCTCAGGATGAGCGGGGCTGACGATGTCGCCGAACGGGCGCGCCGCCTGTTTGCGGGCAGGGTGGAATTCCTCAAAAGCGCGCCGGCGCTGAAATTCCTGCCCGATGCGGAAGTGCCGGAGATCGCCTTCTGCGGCCGCTCGAATGTCGGCAAGTCGTCGCTGCTCAATGCGCTGACAAATCGCAAGGCGATTGCCCGCATCTCGGTGACGCCGGGCCGGACGCAGGAGCTCAATTTCTTTGAAGTTGGCGAACCGACCGTGCTGCGGTTGGTCGACATGCCCGGCTACGGCTTCGCCAAGGCGCCGCTCAAAGTGGTTGATAACTGGCGGCGGCTGGTGCGCGATTTCCTGCGCGGGCGGGTGGTGCTGAA
>JANONQ010000361.1:0-2147 GCA_031420935.1 Novosphingobium sp.
TCGCGCCATCAGCGGCGCGGCATCTATCATGCAGTAGAACGCCCCGTCCGGCACCGGGGTGGAAAGGCCAGGAATGGCGTTGATCGCCCCGACGACCATGTCGCGCCGCGCACGGAAGCGTTCGCGCCATTCGGCGAGGAAATCCTGCGGCCCTTCGAACGCCGCCACAGCCGCAGCCTGACTGATCGAGCAGGGATTGCCCGAGGAGTGCGATTGCAGCTTTTCCATCGCCTGGATCAGCCAGGCCGGGCCGGCGGCGACGCCAATGCGGAAGCCGGTCATCGCATGGCTCTTGGAGACGCCGGAGATGGTCAGAATGCGGTCGGCGAGATCGGGGCAGAGATTGGCGAGGGTCGCGTGGCGCTGGCCGGTGTAATTGATCGGCGCATAGATGTCGTCGCTCATCACCATCAGGCGCGGATGATGGCGCAGCAACTCGCCGATCGCCAGCAGCATCTCCGCCGGATAATAAGCGCCGGTCGGGTTGCCGGGGCTGTTGAGCAGCAGCCACAGCGTGCGCGGCCCGATCTGGGCTTCGACCTCGCCGGCGGTGAAGCGGAAATTGTCCCGGGCCGAAGTAATCAGCGGCACCACCCGCCCGCCGGCGAAGCGGACGATCTCGGGATAGCTGACCCACCAGGGGCTCGGCACGATCACCTCGTCGCCCTCGCTGACGGTCGCCATCAAAGCGTGGAAGATCGCCTGCTTGCCCCCGGCGCTGACGGTGACCTGGCCGACCGGAACAGCGATGCCGAGATCGCGCGCGAAATGCAGCGCGGCGGCCTGCTTGAGCCGGGCGGTACCGCCTACGGGCGTATATTTCGTGTCGCCTGCATCGAGCGCGGCTTTGGCCGCTTCCACGACATGGCGCGGCGTGGCGAAATCGGGCTCGCCGACGGACAGCGAAATGATGTCGCGGCCCTCGGCGCGCAGCTGGGTGGCACGGTCAGTCATCGCGGTGGTCTGCGAGGCGGCGATGCGGCTCAGGGCTGCCGAAGTATGGTTCATGTGAGCAACCTTGCCGCCATCAAACCCCGCAAGGCATTGCCGATGAAAAATCCGCCTTCGAGATCGTCGAGCCGCAGTTCGGCTTCCACGGCGCGCCCCGCCTCGATCAGCGAACGGCGCAGAACGCCCGGCAGCAGGCCGAGCCGGGCGGGCGGGGTCTGCAGGCGGCCATCGTGGGCGACGAAGATATTGGTCATACTACCCTCGGTGATGAGGCCGTCGTCGCGGATGAACAGCGCCTCCGCCGCCCCGACCGTCCGCGCGGCATCCATCCCGGCCTCGTAAAAGCTGCGGTCCGAACATTTGTGGCGAAGCCGCCAGTCGCCCTCGTCGACCGGCAGGTGTAGCACGGCGCAGACCGCCGGTTCGGGCAGCAGCGGCGGCATTTCGGCAAGTTCGAGGGCATAGGCGCCGCCGCGGGAGACCACCACGCGCAGCTTCGCCGCTGCGCCGGCCTCGAAACACAGCGCCTGGATGGCATTGCGCAGGGCATGGCGGTCGCAGGCGAAGCCGAGTTCGCTCGCGCTCGCCCTGATCCGTTCGAGATGGAGTTCGAGCAGGGGGATGCCGGCATCGGGGCTGAAGGCCATGGTTTCGATCAGGTCGAAATCCGCAGCGGCCACCTGGTTCGACATTTGCCGCACGAAACCCCCTTTGACCAGACACTCGCGCCATTCGGGCAAGGCCTGCGAATCCGCCACAATCGCCGATCCCACGCCCAGCACCGCACTGCCCTGGCCATTTTCGCCTTTGGTCAGCCGCAAGGTGCGGATTGCCACATTGAACGCCGCGTCTCCAGTGCCATTCGTACCCGAACCATCGATCCGGCCGATCGCACCGCAATAAGGCCCGCGCGCACCCGGCTCGACCTTGGCGATCCATTCCATCGCCCGGATTTTCGGCGCGCCGGTGATCGAGCCGCAGGGGAACAATGCGCGGATCATATCCACCGCGCCTTTGCCGGGCAACAGCCGCGCCCGCACGGTCGAAACCATCTGGTGCAGCGTCGGATAAGTCTCGACGGCAAAAGCATTCTCCACCCGCACGCTGCCGGGCTCCGCCACCCGCGACAGATCGTTGCGCATCAGATCGACGATCATCAGATTTTCGGCGCGCTCCTTGACCGAGGTGGTTAATTC
>JANONQ010000362.1:0-15048 GCA_031420935.1 Novosphingobium sp.
GCACCTACGCGACGTGGTGGATCCGCCAGGCGATCACCCGCAGCATCGCCGACCAGGCGCGCACCATCCGTATCCCGGTCCACATGATCGAGACGATCAACAAGCTGGTGCGCACCAGCCGCCAGTTCCTGCACGAGCAGGGCCGCGAGCCGACACCGGAGGAAATGGCCGAGCGCCTGTCGATGCCGCTCGAAAAAGTGCGCAAGGTGATGAAGATCGCCAAGGAGCCGATCTCCCTCGAGACGCCGATCGGCGACGAAGAAGATTCGCATCTCGGCGACTTCATCGAGGATAAGAACGCGGTGATCCCGGTCGATGCCGCGATCCAGGCGAACCTCAAGGAGACGGTGACGCGGGTGCTCGCCAGCTTGACGCCGCGCGAAGAACGGGTGCTGCGCATGCGCTTCGGCATCGGCATGAACACCGACCATACACTCGAGGAAGTCGGCCAGCAGTTCTCGGTCACCCGCGAACGCATCCGCCAGATCGAGGCCAAGGCTTTGCGGAAATTGAAGCACCCGAGCCGTAGCCGCAAGATGCGGAGTTTTCTGGACCAATAACGGATCGGATTTCCATGGGCCGGTGGGCTTTGGCACTTGCTGCGTTCGTCGCCGCCTCGGTTGCTGCGGCGGTGGTTCTGGCGGTTGTCCTCGGCGTCTCGATGCTCTGGCTGGAAGGCGGCGGAGAGCCCTCATGGCTATTTGCGGCGCGCGAACGCGGCGTTCTCGGTCCCAGCAGCCCTGCAGACCTTCTTCTCATCGCGCTGAGTGTGATCGCCGGGCTGTTGGGCGCTCTAATCACGCTTTCCCGACGCAATTGAACGTGAGGCTCAGCATCGCCTTGGGCCGCGCTCAAAATTGTTTGCCCTGAACCGATTATTTTTTCGCTCGCGGGAACCCGAACGCCCGTTCCGGGTTCTATCATATGAAGATCACATTCTTCACCGAATGCGATCTGAAGGAGCCCCGCCGGTAACACGGCGGGGCTTACTCGTTCTGGACCACCCCCAAATACCGGTCAGTGGGGGTAGCGCAGCGAACCGACCCGTCCTATTGGGGCGGCGCATAGCGATTCCTGTCCTTCGAAAAGGTGAGCTGCCTTGCGCATCGCCATAGCTTCCGACCATGCCGCCGTCGCCATGAAGGCCGAGCTTGTCCAATGGCTGGGCGAGCTGGGCCATGACGTAAACGACCTTGGCCCGGACGGCGTCGCCAGCGTCGATTATCCCGACTACGGCTATAAGCTCGCCGCGCATATCGCCGCAGGCGCGGCCGAGCGCGGCATCGCCCTCTGCGGCTCCGGCGTCGGCATTTCCATCGCCGTCAACCGCAACCCGGCGATGCGCTGCGCCCGGGTCGATGAGCCAGTATCGGCCAGGCTCGCGCGCGAACACAATGACGCCAATGTCATCGCCATGGGGGCGCGGCTGATCGGGCTCGATATGGCCAAGGCCTGCATCGAGGCCTTCCTCGCGACGCCGTTCGCCGGAGACCGCCACGCCCGCCGCGTCGAGAAACTGTCCAACCCCGCACTTCCCAGGGAAACCGCATGAGCACCAGCCCCGCCTCGCTTGACGCCGCCAAGAATACCGAAGTGCGTTCCGAGGGCTTCTTCACCCAGGGCCTCGCCGAGACCGACCCCGAAATCGCCGGCTGGATCGCCAAGGAACTCGGCCGCCAGCGCGACAAGATCGAGCTGATCGCCAGCGAGAACATTTGCAGCCGCGCCGTGCTCGAGGCCGCGGGGTCGATACTGACCAACAAATATGCCGAAGGCTATCCAGGCAAGCGCTACTATGGCGGCTGCGAATATGTCGATGAGATCGAGACCATCGCCATCGAACGGGCAAAGCAGCTGTTCGGCGCGCAGTTCGCCAACGTCCAGCCCAATTCCGGCAGTCAGATGAACCAGGCGGTGTTCCTCGCGCTGCTGCAGCCGGGCGATACCTTCATGGGGCTGGATCTTAACGCCGGCGGTCACCTGACCCACGGCTCGCCGGTCAACATGAGCGGCAAGTGGTTCAACCCCGTCGCCTACACCGTGCGGCCCGACGACCACAGAATCGACATGGACGAGGTTGCCCGCATCGCGCGGCAGAGCAAACCCAAGCTGATCATTTGCGGCGCCACCGCCTATTCGCGCCACTGGGATTTCAAGCGCTTTCGCGAGATCGCCGACGAGGTTGGCGCATATCTGCTGGCCGACATGTCGCACTTTTCCGGGCTGGTGGCGGGCGGAGTCCACCCCTCACCGGTGCCCCACGCCCATGTCACCACCACGACGACGCACAAGTCGCTGCGCGGGCCGCGCTCGGGCATCATCCTGTCCAACGACGAGGGCCTGGCCAAGAAGATCAACAGCGCGATCTTCCCCGGCATGCAGGGCGGCCCGCTGATGCATATCATCGCCGCCAAGGCGGTCGCCTTCGCCGAGGCGCTGCGCCCGGAGTTCAAGGTCTATGCCCGCGCGGTCGCCGAGAACGCCAAGGCGCTCGCCGCGAGCCTGCAGGAGCAGGGCCTCGATATCGTCTCGGGCGGCACCGACAACCATTTGATGCTGGTCGATTTGCGGCCCTTTCAGGCCAAAGGCAAGCACGCCGAAAAGGCGCTCGACCGCGCCTCGATCACCTGCAACAAGAACGCTATCCCGAACGATCCGGAAAAGCCTTTCGTCACCTCCGGCATCCGCCTCGGCACCCCGGCGGGCACGACGCGCGGCTTCGGCGTTGCCGAATTCCGTGCAATCGGCGCGCTGATTGCCGAAGTGGTTGAAGGTCTGCGGAAAAACGGCGAGACCGGCGATGCGCAGGTGGAACAATCGGTCCGCGCGCGCGTAGAAGAACTCTGCGCCCGCTTTCCGATCTACCAAGGGATGTAACCGATGACCGAACCCTTCAAAGGCAAAGACCTCTACGAAAAGGCTCGCGATGAAATCAGCGGCATGGCCAAGCAGGGCATGGCTCACCCCTCGACCAAACCGGTGCTGACCGGCGCGGCGGTCGGCGCGGTTGCGGGCTTGGTCCTGCCGATCGTCAGCTGGCCATTGGGCCTCGTCGCCGGCGCCGGTTACATGCTCTACAAGCGGCTGCGCCGGTAACGCATGCGCTGTCCGTTCTGCGCGCATGACGACAGCCAGGTTAAGGATTCGCGTCCCACCGAGGACAACACCGCCATTCGCCGCCGCCGCCAATGCGAAAGCTGCGGCGCGCGCTTCACCACCTTCGAGCGCGTACAGCTGCGCGAGATTGCGGTGATCAAGAGCAACCAGAGCCGCGAAGTGTTCGACCGTTCGAAGATCGAACAATCGGTCGCCCTCGCCTGCCGCAAGCGCGGCATCGCGCAGGAGCGGCTCGACCAGCTGGTCTCCGGCATCCAGCGCCAGATCGAAACACAGGGCGATGCCGAAGTGCCGTCGCAGGCGATCGGCGAGATGGTGATGGAAGGGCTGCGGCACCTGGATTCGGTGGCCTATATCCGCTTCGCCAGCGTCTACCGCGCCTTCGGCGAGGCGAAGGATTTCGAGGAATTCGCCAGCACTGTGCGGGATGCAGGGGGGAATTGAAGCCCGTTATCGTCCTTGTCCGCCCGCAGCTTGGCGAAAACATTGGCAAAGCCGCCCGTGCCATGCTGAACTTTGGCCTGACCGAACTGCGCTTGGTCGCGCCGCGCGATGGCTGGCCAAACCCTAGTGCGGGGCCGGCGGCGGCGGGGGCAGACCTCGTGCTGGAGCGCGCGAGAATCCACGATACGCTGGCCGAGGCGGTTGGCGATTGCGCCCATGTCTATGCCACCACCGTGCGCAAGCGCGGGGTCACCAAGCCGGTGCTGACGCCGGAGGCGGCGGGTTTGGCGATCCACCGCGACGCGGCACGTTCGGCGATTGTGTTTGGGGCGGAGCGTTCGGGCCTCGATAGCGACGACGTGGCGCTGGCTCGTGCAATTATTACTGTCCCGATCAACCCGGAGTTCGGCTCGCTCAACCTCGCCCAGGCCGTAATCCTGTGCGCCTATGAATGGTCGAAGCATGTCCGGCTGGCACAGCCGCCGCTCGAGGAAATTCTCCCCCCGGCCCCGCAGAAGGAACTCGACGGTATGATCGCCCAGCTGGAGGCGATGCTTGAGCCGCGTGACTACTTTCACCCGCAGGGGCGCGCACCAGCGACACGGCTGACACTGCGCAGCATTCTGACCAAGCCAGGCTGGAACCACCTGGAAGTGCGCACTATGCGCGGCGTGTTTTCGACGCTCAGGCGCAGTCCCGACGGCAAAGGCCAAGGTTGACTTTCACGCAGACTGCCGCCAATGGCCCGCCTTCGCAATTGACCCTGCACCCCGGTGAAGCAGCGGTCGCATTTCGCATATTGGCGTAGTGGTGCGGATCCGGGCCTTGAGCATGGGCATTTCTTGCCCGCGTTCTTAATCGCCTGGGCCTCCGGCTCCGGCTGCAAACTGAAGGATTGACGCGCCATGTCGAAGCGCCATGCATCTAAGTATAAGCTTGATCGCCGGATGGGCGAGAATATCTGGGGCCGCCCGAAAAGCTCGTTCAACCGCCGCTCCTATGGTCCCGGCCAGCACGGCCAGCGCCGCAAGAGCAAGGTTTCGGACTACGGCATTCAGCTTCGCGCCAAGCAGAAGCTCAAGGGCTATTACGGCGACGTCACCGAAAAGCAGTTCAAGCGCACCTACCAGGAAGCCAGCCGCATGAAGGGCGACACCGGTCAGAATCTGATCGGCTTGCTCGAGCAGCGTCTGGACATGATCGTCTATCGCGCCAAATTCGCGCCGACGATTTTCTCCGCGCGCCAGATCGTGTCGCATGGCCACATCCGGGTCAACGGGGTGAAGTGCAACATCGCCAGCCGCCGCGTGTTCCCGGGCGACATCATTACGCTGGGCAACAAGGCCAAGGACATGGCGCTGATCGCCGAAGCGCAGTCACTCGCCGAGCGCGAAGTGCCCGACTATGTCGCCCAGGACGGCACCGAGAAGGCAACGTTCGTGCGCGTTCCAACGCTCGATGAAGTGCCTTATCCGGTGCGGATGGAACCCAATCTGGTGGTCGAATTCTATTCGCGCTGATTGTCTGACGAACTGGAACACCCAGGGGCGGTCCGGCAATCGGGCCGCCCTTTCCATTTGTCGTTCAAGTGCCGCATTTCGCCCGATTAGATTGCGAGCGTGGTGGGAACCCACCGGGCCATCGTGCATTGCGGTGGGCATATGGTGCACTATCGTTTCGTCACGCCGCAACGCTGCGGCAAATGGTATTCCGATCTGCAAACCGCCAGGCACTTTGCCTGTAAGATCGGTGCCGGCTTTCTCGATTCGCGCAGCGGTGCCTTCGTCGCTTATCGCGAGACCAAGCTTGAGGTCGCGCACGACAACACCCAATCCCAGTCATCCGCCTGATGCCCTCCTCCTGCGCCGGGCATTTGACATGCCGGTGAAAAATGCCGGTGGTGACGCCGCAGGCGAAATTGCGGTTCACGCCATAGGGCAAGATGTGGCACAGCCCGGTCAAGGTCAAACCGAGGGGCACGATGAGCAGCATCACCGTAACACCGATCGCCGGAGCGCTGGGCGCCGAGGTGGGCGGAATCGATCTCAGTCATCCGCTCGCGCCGGATGACGTCGCAGCGATGCGCCGGGCGCTGCTCGATCATCTGGTGATCTTCTTTCGCGACCAGCAGTTGGAACCGGAAACCTACATGGCCTTCGCCAGGGCCTTCGGAACGCCGGTGGAATATCCGATGATCAAGGGCATTGAGGGATTTCCGTTCATCACCGAAATCGTCAAGCAAGAGCACGAGAAGGCCAACTTCGGCGGCATCTGGCATTCCGACACGACCTATCTCGAAAACCCGCCGATGGGCTCGATGCTTTATGCGCTGCAAGTGCCACCCCATGGCGGCGACACGCTGTTCGCCAATCAGTATCTCGCCTACGAAAGCCTGTCCGCGCCGCTGCGCCAGTTCCTCGATGGGCTGTCCGGTGTGAGCACCTCGGTCAAAGCCGATGTCTCCAAAACCCGTGAGGACATGATCCGCAATGCCGGCGACGATCGGGTGGCGCATGATCATGTCGCCGAGCACCCGGCGGTGCGCACCCATCCCGAAACCGGCCGCCGCGCGCTCTATGTCAACGTCGCCCACACCTCGCATTTCAAGGGCATGACCGAGGCCGAGAGCGCGCCGATCCTGGAATATCTGTTCCAGCACCAGGTGCGCCCCGAATTCACCTGCCGCTTCAGCTGGCGGCCAGGCAGCCTCGCCTTCTGGGACAACCGGGCGGCGCAGCACAATCCGATCAACGACTACCACGGTTTCCGCCGGGTGATGCGCCGGATCACTCTGGCGGGCGATCGCCCCGCTTGACCGCCTGGACCGGCAAACTTGGGACTTACCCCCGCCCGCGATACCCCGCCACGCCTTGATCCGGTACCCACAGTCCTTCCGGCGCCGGGCCGGATTGCCAGAAGACGTCGATCGGTATGCCCCCGCGGGGATACCAGTAGCCGCCGATGCGCAGCCACTTCGGCTGCATCTCGGCGAGGAGGCGCTGGCCGATGCCGATGGTCACGTCCTCGTGGAAACCGGCGTGGCTCCGGAACGATCCGAGGAACAGCTTAAGACTCTTCGATTCAACGATGCTTTCACCGGGTGCGTAGTCGATTACCAGATGCGCGAAATCAGGCTGGCCGGTCACCGGGCAGAGCGAGGTGAATTCCGGTGCGGCAAAGCGCACCATATACAGGGCATCCTGTCGCGGATTGACAATGTAATCCAGAACCGCCTCTTGCGGCGATCGGGGTAGCGTGCTCTGGCGCCCGAGGTGGGCCGGATTTCCGGACGGGTCGCCGGGCGCTGTGTCGTTCATGTCACAACCATTGCCCCGATCGCGCGCGGTGCACAAGTGACGTGTTGGTCACATGGGGTTTACAGGCTATTCATCCCGGACGACCGAATTGTAGAGCGTAACCAATGCGACACTATGGGCTCAGGATGAAGTTGCGGGCGAATGCGGCACTGCCGGCGGGGCTGGTCCTTGCCCTGGCGGGAGCAACCGCCGCGCTCGCACAGGACACGCTGCCCTCGGTCAGCGAATACCGGCTGCCGAGCTCCTCTGCGACAGCTCGTCCGCAAGGACCGGTCGATGAGGATGTCCCGGTTGTACGGTCGGTACCAGCCGCACAGGGAGCGCAGGACAGTGCCGAGGCAGCCAGCCCGGAGCGCACGCCAGTGGCTGACCCGGTGCCCAGCCCTGCACCTGTAGTCACATCGGCACGGCCTCCGCGATCCGCAGGGCCTATCGCGGAATCAGTAACCGTTAGCACGGCAAGACCGGCTGGCGCGGTTACACCGCCTCTGCTGCTTCCCGCGCCTTCCGCCGCAATCGCTCCCCAGAACCAGGTGTCGAACTCCGTTGTTTCACTTCCGACAGTCGCGCAACTCTCGCCGCCTGACTGGCGCGTCCACTCGGCCCGGGAGCGGCTGGCCAATCAGGCTTTGGAGTTCTGGCCATGGCTTGTCGGCCTCGCCTTCCTGCTCGGTGCCGGGCTGGCATATTTCTTCCAGAAAATACCGCTACGCCGGCTCGCCGGCATGTCTGAAACTCCCGCCGACCATCGCAATTTTGCCGAGGCGCCAAAGCCCGTCGCCAGGTCTTCAGCGCCGAGGATGCCCAGACCGGCGGCGCCGGAACCGGTGATGCCGGCTTCGGAAAAGCCTGCTCCGCGTACTGCTAACGCGCGCCCGGAATTCGATGTCGGCAAGGTGTTGGCCGAAACCGGGCTGACGGAAGTTGCGGATCTGACTGACGCGCCTGCCGCCACAACGCAAGCCGATGCTCCTCGGGAATATGCCGCCGCTCGACCAGCGCTGGGCGTGCTGGTCAATCCGCTGGAAATCGTGCTGGCGGCGCGCAAGATGAGCGCGACGCTGCTAAACACCGTGCTCAATTACGAGCTGGTGGTCACCAACAACGGCGATGCGCCGATGGGACCGGTCAGCGTCGGTGGCGACATGATCGGCGCTCATGCTTCGCTCTCAGCCCGCTCGCAGCTGGAAATCGCCGGGCAGTCGATTACGCCGCTGCACCGGCTCGATATCCTTGCTCCGGGCGAAAGCCTGACGCTGTCGGGCGAACTGCGGCTGCCGCTGGCGGCGATCCTGCCAATCCGCAACGGCAACGCTTCGCTGTTCGTGCCGCTGGCCCGCTTCCGGGTCGAAGCTTTGCGCGACGGCGCACCCCCGCTGGTCGTCAGCCGGACTTTCGTGATCGGCGAAACCCAGGCTAACCCGGGCGCAGCGCTCAAGCCGTTCCGGCTCGACCTCGGCCCGCGGCTCTATTCGCAGATTGGCCAGCGCGAACTCGCCCTCACCGCCTGATTGGCGCTCGACCGTTGCGTGCGATGTGGTAACCTCCTGCTGAACTGCAGCACAAGGAGCATCGCCGCAATGGACAGTCTTGTTTCCACCGAGTGGCTGGCGAAGGAAATCGGCGCGAGCGACCTGCGGATCGTCGATGCCAGCTGGCATATGCCCGATACCGGCCGCGATGCGAACACGGAATTCGAGCAGGGGCACATCCCGGGCGCGGTGTTCCTGGACCTTGCAGCGCTGGTCGATAGCGCCTCGCCGATTGACAACACGATGCCGTCGGCGGAAAAATTCGCCAGCCGAATGCAGAGCCTGGGCCTGGGTGATGACAGCAGGATCGTGCTCTACGACGACAGCGCAATCAAAACCTCGGCGCGGGGCTGGTTCATGATCAAGCTGTTTGGCGCCCA
This sequence comes from Novosphingobium sp., assembly GCA_031420935.1. GTDB lineage: Bacteria > Pseudomonadota > Alphaproteobacteria > Sphingomonadales > Sphingomonadaceae > Novosphingobium. The sequence continues at coordinate 8,791 of JANONQ010000362.1, forward strand.
TCAGGTCGCAATCCTCGACGGCGGGCTCGCCAAATGGAAGCTGGAGGGGCGGGTGCTTGCCGAGGGCCGCGAGACGCCGCGCCACTGCCATTTCACCGCCCGGTCCGACGCCGGCAAGCTGCGCAGCAAGGCGGATGTTCTGCGCAATCTTGGGGAGCGCAGCGAACAGCTGGTCGATGCGCGCGGCCCTGGGCGCTTCACCGGCGAAGAACCCGAACCGCGCCCCGGCATGGCCTCCGGCCACATCCCCGGCGCGCGCAATGTGCCCATTGGATCGCTGTTCAATGCCGATGGCACCTATAAAGACAAATCCGCCCTCAAAACCGCGATTACCAGTGCCGGGGTGGATCTGGCAAAGCCGCTGGTGACCAGCTGCGGCAGCGGCATGACCGCCTGCGTGCTGGCCTTCGCCCTGCACAGGATCGGCAAGACCGACGTCGCGCTCTACGATGGCAGCTGGAGCGAATGGGGCGCGGATCCGGACACGCCCAAGGCGCTGGGACCTGCGTGACACATTCTCCCCTACCGCTTGCGGGAGGGGTAGGGGGAGGGCCTGTTGCCTCAAGCGCATCGCTCGGCCATGACAGACCCTCCACTGGCCCCTCCCGCAAGCGGGAGGGGAAATTAATGAAGCGACATGGCCAACAGTCCGATCGACAAACTCACCCCCGCCACCCGCCTCGTCACTGCGGGGCGGCGTATGGAATGGACCGGGACGCCGAATGCGCCCGGCGCTGTGGTCAATCCCCCGGTCTGGCGCGCCAGCACCATCCTGTATAAGAACGTGGCAGCACTCGCCGAAGGGTCAACGGCCAATCAGGACGGCAACTTCTTCTACGGCCGCCGCGGCACGCCGACGCAGTGGGCGTTGGCTGAGGCGCTGACCGAGCTGGAGCCGGGCGCGGCGGGAACCATGCTCTACCCCTCGGGCGTCGCCGCCATCGCCGGGGCGCTGCTGGCCGTGCTGCGGCCAGGCGATGTGCTGCTGATGACCGATAACGCCTATGATCCCAGCCGGACGCTGGGGCGCGGCTTGCTCAGTGAATTCGGCGTCGAGACACGCTTTTTCGATCCGCTCGATGTCACCGGTTTCGAGGCGGCGATCTGCGAGCGAACCCGCGCGGTGCTGCTCGAATCGCCGGGCAGCCTGACCATGGAAGTGCAGGACGTGCCGGCGCTGGCCGCCATCGCGCGGGCGCGCGGCATGGTCTCGATCCTTGACAACACCTGGGCGACACCGCTCGGCTTTCCCGCTCTGGCGCGCGGCTGCGACATTGCGGTGATGTCGTTGACCAAACATGTCGGCGGTCATTCCGACCTGATGATGGGCAGCGCTTCGGCCGGGACGGAGTTCTACGCCAAGCTCCGCAAGACCGCACAGGCGCTCGGCCAGGTGGTTTCGCCGGACGATGCCGCCCTCGCCCTGCGCGGGCTGCGGACGCTTGGCGTGCGGCTTGAGCGCGCGGCGGCGAGCGCCCTGCGGATCGCTGGCTGGTTGCAGGCACGGCCGGACGTCGCGGCTGTGCTGTGCCCGCTACTGCCTGGCTCGCCCGGACATGCGCTGTGGGCCCGCGATTTCACTGGCGGCTGCGGCTTGTTCAGCTTTGTTCTCAGAGGCCGCGATGCCCCGGCGCGGGCGCGCTTCATCGATGCCCTGACGCTGTTCGGCATCGGCTACAGCTGGGGCGGATTCGAGAGCCTGGTGATACCGATCGATCCCGCCGCCTACCGCGCGATAACCCCGTGGCCCTTCCCCGCGCTCGGCAGCACCGATCGCTTCGGGCTCCGCCTGTCGATCGGACTCGAAGATCCGGCCGACCTGATCGCCGATCTGGCGCAAGCTTTTTCCGCGATGGAGGCCGGATGAATTTTCCAGCCGATTGGGCCATGCTTGTCCGGCAGCTTGACAGCATCGGCTTCGATTACGGCAACGCCCGGATTTCGCTCTATCACGCCGGTCTGGTGCTGTTCGTGCTGGCGGTGGTTTACTTTGTCGGACGGTTTGTCAGCCGCTTCGTGCGGCACATGTTCCGCCGGAGCACCCGGCTCGACGCGACCCAGCGGCTGCTGGGCGAAAAGCTGGTCAGTATCGCGGTGTGGACCATCTCAGTCCTGGTCGGGATCGATGTTCTCGGCATCGACCTCACCGCGTTGGCGGTGTTTTCCGGCGCCTTTGGCCTTGCCATCGGTTTCGGCCTGCAGAAGACTTTCGGCAATCTGCTGGCCGGCATCATCCTGCTGATGGACCGCTCGATCAAGCCGGGCGACGTCATCGCGGTAACCAGCGCTGGCGGCGGCGCCAGCACTGGCACGGTCGGACAGGTCAAGCGGATCGGCCTGCGCGCGGTTTCAGTGACCACCCGCGACAAGGTCGAATTCCTGATCCCCAACGAAAACCTGATGGTCAACCAGGTCGAAAACTGGTCCTACAGTTCGCGCGATGTGCGGGTGAAGGTGCCGGTGGGCGTCGCCTACGGCACCGATATCGATCTTGCAGAGCGGCTGATGCTGCAGGCGGTACGCGATACGCCGCGCGTGCTTCCCAGCCCGGCGGCTGCCGTTTGGCTCAGCGCCTTCGGCGATAATGCCATCTTGTTCGAAATTCAGATCTGGATCGACGACCCCGAAGAAGGCATCGGCAATGTTCGCTCGGACGTGCTGAAGCGCCTGTGGCACCTGTTCCGCGAGAATAATGTCCAGATCCCCTATCCGCAGAGCGACGTCCACATCAAGGAGTGGCCGGAGTTGCCCCGGACTGCGACAGAATGACGGGGGAAGGAATAATTTTCCTAACCCGCCGCAAAGGCAATCTGACTGGCAAAACTACCGTTTTTTCGCCATCTGCATCAGCATGACATATTCTTCCCCCGCGTCCGGCCCCGATGCTGGCCCAACCCCCGGCAAAGTCTGGCTGGTCGGCGCCGGCCCCGGGGATCCCGATTTGCTGACGCTGCGCGCCGCGCGGCTGATCATGAATGCAAAGATTATCGTCCACGACGGGCTGGTCGATCCGGCGATCCTCGCCATGGCGCGGCCCGGTGCGCGGCTTGTTTCAGTCGCCAAGCGCCGTTCGCGCCACACCATGCCGCAGGATGCAATCAACGCGCTGCTGATCGCCGAGGCGCTCGCTGGCCATGACGTTCTGCGGCTGAAGGGGGGCGATCCGTTCGTCTTCGGGCGCGGCGGCGAAGAGGCTGAGGCCTGCCGTGCTGCCGGGGTGCCTGTCGAAGTAGTGCCCGGGATCAGCGCGGCACTCGGTGCAGCTGCGGCGGCGCAAATCCCCCTCACCCATCGCAATTCCGCCAGCATTGTCAGCTTCGTGGCCGGGCAGTGCAAGGGATTGACCGAGCAGGACTGGTCTGGCCTGGCCGGCAAGGGCCGTTCGCTGGTGATCTACATGGGCGTGGCGACCGCAGAGGCCATCGCCGAAAAGCTGATCGCCGACGGCCTCGCCCCCGCCACGCCTGTGGCCGTGATCGAGAACGCGACCCGCGCCGGAATGCGGGTGCTGCGCGCACCGCTGGCCGGTCTGGCCGAGCTGGTCGCGCGCCAGCGGGTAAAAAGCCCGGCGGTGATTATCGTCGGCGAAGTCGCGGGCGAGGCGGAAGTACAATTGCGCGCCTTGGCGCTGGAGGCGGTGCAGTGAAGATTTTGACCGGCAATGATCTGAAGAGCGGCGCGGTCGTCTGGTGGGACGGCAGAAGCTGGTCGCTCCATGTCGAGGACGCGGTCGACGCCGGCGCCGATGCCGACTCGGTCCTTGCAACCGAGCAGGCCGCCCGCCGCGTCAATGCCGCCTATGCGATCGATGGCGAGCGCACCGGCGGCACCGTGCGCCCCGCCCATATCAAGGACCGCATTCGCGCGCTCGGCCCGACCGTGCGCCCCGACCTGACATTGAAGCCGGCCGATCCCAATGCCGGTCAGTGGGTGATCTGATGTACCGATATGACCAATACGACCAGGCCATGGTCGACACCCGCGTCGCCGAATTCCGCGACCAGACCCGCCGCCGGATCGAAGGCCATCTGACCGAGGACCAGTTCAAGCCGCTCAGGCTGATGAACGGGCTCTACTTGCAGCTGCACGCCTATATGCTGCGCGTCGCCATTCCCTATGGCACGCTGAGTTCGGCGCAGATGCGCATGCTGGGCGACATCGCCGACAAATACGATCGCGGCTACGGCCATTTCACCACCCGGCAGAACATCCAGTACAACTGGATCAAGCTGGACGAAGCACCGGATATCCTTGCCGATCTTGCCTCGGTCGAGATGCATGCGATCCAGACCAGCGGCAATTGCATCCGCAATATCAGCTCCGACCAATATGCCGGGGCGGCGGCGGACGAGGTTGTCGATCCGCGGCCCTATGCCGAGCTGCTGCGCCAGTGGTCGAGCTTCCACCCGGAGTTCCTTGCCCTGCCGCGCAAGTTTAAGATCGCGGTGATCGCCAGCGATACCGACCGCGCAGCAATGCGGCTGCATGACATCGGCATCCAGATCGTGCGCAATGCGGCCGGTGAGATCGGCGCGGCGTTCTACGCCGGCGGCGGCATGGGCCGCACGCCGATGATCGCGCCGCTGGTCCGCGACTTCGTGCCGCTCGATCAGATGGTGACCTATTCCGAGGCCTGCCTGCGCGTCTACAACCGCTACGGCCGGCGCGACAACAAGTACAAGGCGCGGATCAAGATCCTCGTTCACGAGCTTGGCGCGGCGGAGTATATCCGCCAGGTCGAGGCGGAATTCGCGCATCTTCTCGGCCAGGGCATCGAGCCGCCAGCGGCTGAACTCGCGCGGATCGAGACCTTCTTCGCCGACCCGCCGTTCGAGCCCGGCGCGCCCGATAGGCTTGACCGTTCCGATCCCGACTTCGCGCTGTGGGTCGATCGCAACTGCCACCCCCACAAGCAGCCGGGCTATATCATCGCCACGATCAGCCTGAAGCCGGTCGGCGGCATTCCCGGCGATGCCTCGGCCGATCAGATCCGATTGATGGCCGATCTCGCCCGCGACCACAGTTTCGACGAGCTGCGGGTGACCCATGCGCAGAACATCGTCCTGCCGCATGTCCGCAAGGGCGATCTCTACAGACTGTGGCAGCAGCTCGACGCGGCGGGGCTATCCACCCCCAACCTCGATCAGATCGGCGACATCATCGCCTGCCCGGGGCTCGATTATTGCAGCCTCGCCAATGCCCGCTCGATCCCACTGGCGCAGAAGATTTCGCAGCGCTTCGCCGACCAGGCGCGCTCTGACGATATCGGCGAGCTCAAGCTTAAAATTTCAGGCTGCATCAACGCCTGCGGCCATCACCATGCCGGCCACATCGGCATCCTCGGCGTCGACAAACGAGGCTTGGAAAACTACCAGCTTTCGCTCGGTGGCTGCGAGGGCGCAGATACGTCACTCGGCAAGATCACCGGACCAGGCTTCGATGAAGACGGAATCGTCGATGCGGTCGAAAAGGCCACCAATGTCTATCTGGCCAAGCGCGCTGAGGGAGAACGCTTTCTCGATACTTACCGCCGCATCGGCATGGAACCGTTCAAGGAGGCGATTTATGGATGAGAATCAGATGCGCTTCCGCACCGACGAGCCCGTCGCCGATCCCGCCATCACCGTCGACAGCTTCGGCGATCAGACCAACGCTGCCGCCGTCCGCCTCGAGCCAGGCGACGATGCCCGCGACCTGCTGCCCTTCCTTGAGCGGTTGAAGCTGGTGGAAGTGAACTTCCCCGCCTTCACCGATGGCCGAGGCTATTCCGCTGCGCGTATCCTGCGCGAGGCCGGTTATGCGGGCGAGCTGCGCGCGGTCGGCGATGTGCTGGTCGACCAGCTTGCCGCCTTGCGCCGCTGCGGCTTTGACAGTTTCGCGCCAGAAGTTGGGTTCGATCCGGCCGATGCCGAAGCCGCGCTGGAGCGCTGGGACGATGTCTATCAGGCGGCGGCAGACGGCCATACGCCAATTTGGGACAAGCGCCATGGACATAGCCACGATGGCTGACAGCCAGCGGATCCGGGACCGCATCGATACCGGCCCGCGCTTCCGCGAATCGGATGCGGTGCGCCTGAACCGCATGTTCCGCGGCACCGATACGCAGGAAATGCTGACCAGCGTGCTCGACAGCGGGCTGGCGGGCGAAGTTGCTATCGTCTCCAGCTTCGGTGCGGAAAGTGCTGTGCTGCTGCATCTTGTCGCTCAGATCGATCCGGCGCTACCGGTGCTGTTCCTCGAGACCGGCAAGCATTTTCC
>JANONQ010000363.1:0-1805 GCA_031420935.1 Novosphingobium sp.
GCCGAGCCTTGGACACTCGACTGGGAACGCAAGCAGATCAACCACTCGACGTTCGCCCATGGTCCGCATCGCTGCGCAGGTCTGCATCTCGCGCGTATGGAAGCGACCGTGACGCTGCAGGAATGGATCAAGCGTATCCCCAAATTCCGTCTCGCCGAAGGCGCGCGTCCGATCTATCACTCCGGCATCGTTGCTGCGGTAGAGAACGTCCCCCTGGTCTGGCCAAAGCCCTGATCGGCTTGCAAGGATAGCTGAAAATGGCTGGCAAACTTGAAGGCATGGTCTGCGTCGTCACGGGAGCGGGCCAAGGGATGGGCCGGGAAAGCGCACGCGAGATGGCGCGGCAGGGCGGCAAGGTGATCGTTGCTGATATCAATGAGGCGACCGGTCAGGAAACGGTCAATCTCATTGCGGATGAAGGCGGCACGGCGAAATTTATCCGTGTCGATCTGCGCGACAGCAGCTCGATCAAGGCCCTGATGGACAATACGGCGAAGACCTACGGCGGCATCGATGTCGTCCACTCCAACGCGGCCGTTCACGAGACCGAACTTACGCCCAACACGTCGATCGAGGAACTGGACGAGGCCGTCTGGGACATCGTCAACGATATTAATCTAAAGGCAGTGTGGCTCTGCACCAAGCATGCCGTGCCCTACCTCAAGCAGTCCAGCGCCCCGGCCATCGTCAATGTCGCCTCGACCGGAGCGCATGTCGCCTATCCGATGGCGGCTGCCTATTGCGCTACCAAGGGCGGGGTGCAGATGTTGACCAAGGCCAGCGCCACCGATCTCGCCAAGTTCGGCATCCGGGTGAACTGCTATTGCCCGGCAGCAATCCGCACCCCCATGCTCGCCAACTACATCGCCGCTTCCGAGGACAAGGTTGCCGTGGAGGCCGAGCTGCGCGGGGCCAATCTGCTGCCCCGCATGGGCGAGCCGGAGGAAGTCGCCAAGCTGGCGGTATTTCTTGCCTGCAGCGAAAGCTCCTTCATCACCGGCGCTTCCTACCTGATCGACGGCGGCGCCCTGGCCTGGCGCGGGCTGAACGGCTAATCCGTACCGCGATGCTCCGGCGCGGCGGCAGCAATATCAAGCGCCTGAAAAATCGCCGCCCGGCCGACGCCCAGCTTGATCGCATTCTTCAGATGCACCCGAAATCCGGGCCGAAAACGATGGCTTGGCGCGGCATCACAGGCGAGCGCGGCAAGTTCCTTAACCTTTGCCCGGACAGTGCCGCTCCGCCACGGAATCGCGCAATATTCGAAGAAGCCGGCGAATATGTCTGGAGAAAGCCGCAGCATCGCTTCGAGAAAGCCGGGCAGTTCATCTGAAAATCCCTCCCAGAACGGGTCGGTCCCGACATGCTGGTCCCAAAGTCGCTGCTGTTCCGGATCAAGCGGGGCATCAGGATCGGCAAGGCCGCGCGCTGTCGCTTCTTCGAGCACTGAGACCGCACTGACCATCAAGCTGTGCACGCCCAGCCCCGACGCCAGCGCGATGATTTCCTGAACCTGCGCCACACTCGCCCCTGCATCCAGCGCGTGCCGGATAGACGCGCTAATGGCGTTACGATCGAGCGTGGTAACAGAGACCGCAGCAGCCAACCTGACCAATGCTGCATCTCGCGCATCAAGTCCCTCTCCGCCGGGCATTCCGGCAGTCAGCGCCTCGGCTTCTGCGCGCAGGTCTGCGATCGATACTTCGTTCATGCGTTCCAGCATCGAATATCACCGGCATGCTGTCAACTTAAGCGTTGACCAGGGTGTTCAAATCCTTCAAATCCCGGCGACATGGAAGAACACT
>JANONQ010000364.1:0-8424 GCA_031420935.1 Novosphingobium sp.
TGCGCGACAAGCATGGTCTGCTGACAGTATCTGCCGGTGACAACACCCTGCGCATTATCCCGCCGCTGGTGATCGGCGACAGTCATATCGACGAATTCATGGACAAGCTTTCGGCAGGCGCCGCCAGCTATCCTCTGGGGCCTGCGGACAAATGACCCGGCATTTCCTCGATCTCACCGACGCCGGCGGCGACGCAATCTCCGCGATGCTCAACGATGCGCTGGGCCGCAAGGCGGCGCGCCGGGACTGGCCGAAGGCGAAGCCCGACGGTGACACTCCGCTCACCGATCATGTGCTGGCAATGATCTTCGAGAAAAGTTCGACCCGCACCCGCGTATCATTCGACATGGCGATGCGCCAACTCGGCGGCAGCGCCATTGTCATGGATGCGGGCAGCATGCAGCTCGGAAGGGGCGAGTCGATTGCCGACACAGCCCGGGTGCTGAGCCGGATGGTCGATGCGATCATGATCCGCACTGACGATCACGCCAAGATCGAGGAACTGGCAAGATATGCCACTGTACCAGTGATCAATGGCCTTACCGACCGGTCGCATCCCTGCCAGATCATGGCGGACCTGCTAACTCTGATCGAACACGGTGCCGCCCTGCCCGGGCTGGAAGTGGCGTGGCTCGGCGACGGCAACAATGTGCTCAATTCGATAGTCGAAGCGGCAGGGCTGATGAAGTTCAATGTCCGCATCGGCGTGCCCGAAGGCTATGATTGCGATGCGGGATTTGTCGAACGCGCCCGCGCTGCTGGCGCGGCGATTAGCCTGCACCGCGATCCGCGGTGCGCTGTCGCCGGAGCGCAGGTTGTGGTTACCGATACCTGGGTGTCGATGGGTCAGACCGGCGCAAGCGAACGTGTGGCAGCGATGACGCCGTTTCAAGTCAACGAGGCGCTCATGGCCGAGGCCGCTCCGGGCGCACTGTTCCTCCACTGCCTGCCAGTGCATCGAGGCGAGGAAGTGACCAGTGCGGTGGTCGACGGCATTCAGTCGGTGGTGTGGGACGAGGCTGAAAACCGCATCCACGCACAGAAGTCGGTGCTGCGCTGGGTGTTCGGCCAATTGTGAAGGGTCCCGATCCGATACCGAAAGGTGAGACCGGCTTTGACCGGCTGCTTGGTTTCACCATCCCGGTCCGTCACGCGCGGGGCCGGATCCTGCGGCTAGGGCCGGTGCTCGACACGATTTTGTCCGCGCACAATTATCCACCGCCGATCCGTCATCTCTTGGCCGAGGCCTTGGTGGTGGCAGCCCTGATCGGGTCGCTTCTCAAGGATGAGAACAGCCAGCTTACCATGCAGGCGCAGACCCAAGGCGGGATTGTCGAATTGCTGGTTTGCGACTACCGGGCCGGGGAATTGCGCGGCTATGTCCGCCACGATGATCACCGGCTAGCCAAACTCGGCGCCAATCCCCCGCTCGCCGCCCTGTTCGGCCAGGGCTATCTGGCGATTACCATCGACGATGCCGGATCCGGCAAGCGCTATCAAGGCATTGTTCCGCTTGAGGGCGCTTCGCTGTCGGAAGCCTGCGAGGCCTATTTTGCGCAATCGGAGCAAGTCCCGACGCTCATTCGAACAGGCGTGCGCTGGGATGGGCACCACTGCATCGCCGGTGGCTTGCTTATCCAGCACCTGGCTGAGGGAGAAGACGGGCTCGCGCGGCTGCACGTCCGCATGGAGCATCCCGAATGGGAGCATGTCGCGGTGTTGGCGGGCAGCATCCGGCATGATGAATTGGTCGATGCCGGTTTGTCGCTGGAAGCGATGCTGTGGCGCCTGTTTCACGAGGAGCAAGAAGTGCGCGCCGAAGCATTGGCGACTTTGTCACGCGGCTGCCGATGCACGACCGATCATTACTTGAATGTTCTCAGCCGCTTCTCAGATGGAGATCTCGCGGAGATGCGCGGCGATGATGGCCTTATAGCCGTTGATTGCGCGTTCTGTTCGCGTGATTTTAAGATCGCGGTGTAACGCTCCGTTCATCGTTTCTGTGCCACGCTTGGCCGCATGAGTTCAGTTTGCTACAATTGCCCCTCAATGCGATTCGCTGACGGAATGCCGGATGGGTAGTTCTTTTCTGACAAGGCCGGTTAGGCTTGTACTGCGCAGTGCAGCGCTTCTTATCGCGTCTGGTGCCGCTTTCGCCGTCCCGGTCGCGGGGCAAAGACTGCCGCTTGCAATGCTCGATCAGCTTCAAGATGGCCGATGGGAACTACGCTTTCGCGATGCAAGAGGGCCAGTCGAACAAATCTGCCTTAGGGATGGCAGGAGGCTGATCCAGTTGCGGCATCCAGCAGCCAATTGCCGCCGTATGGTCGTCGAAGACGGGGCAGCGGAAGTCACGGTACAATATACCTGCACCGGCAAGGGCTACGGGCGCACCAGCATCAGGCGCGAGTCTGGTTCGCTCGTACAAATCCAAACGCAAGGGATTGCCGAAGGGCTGCCTTTCGATTTTTCGATCGAGGGGCGCCGGGTCGGCGAGTGTTCTGCCTGAGCGCAGTTGTCAGCCGTCAAGGGGCAAGCTAAACTGGTAGATATGGGTCCAATCGCCGAAGGTTCGGGCCGTCAGGCCGTTGTACTGCTGTCCGGAGGGCTGGACTCGATGGTCGTCGCTGGTCTTGCTTGCGAGGCTGGATATAGCGTCTGCGCACTCACCATCGATTACAGCCAGCGGCATCGCCGGGAAATAGATGCCGCGAGATCGATTGCCGCGCATCTATGTATCGCTCGCCACATTATCCTCCCGTTGGACCTGCGGCAATTCGGCGGCTCGGCGCTGACGGATGACATTGCTGTTCCCAAGGACGGCCTGACGGCGAATATCCCCGTCACTTATGTCCCCGCGCGCAATCTGGTGTTTCTGTCGTTGACCCTTGCGTGGGCGGAGGCACTCGGCGCCAGAGACCTGTTTATCGGCGTAAATGCGCTCGATTATTCGGGCTACCCTGATTGTCGTCCGGAATTCATTACGGGATTCGAACGGCTTGCAGATTTGGCGACGCGGGCCGGCAGCCAAGGCGAAAGTTTCACCATCCATGCGCCGCTGCAGTATTTGGGGAAAAGCGATATTGCGCGCGAAGCGGAACGGCTCAATCTGGATCCCGCAATGAGCTGGTCTTGTTACGATCCCGAGCCGAATGGGCGTGCGTGCGGGCGCTGCGACAGTTGCCGCTTGCGCCGATCGGGCTTCGCGGCGGCGGGGCTGAAAGATAGCACGACCTACGCCAATTGAAGCCGATCACGCTATTTATACAAGGCATCGGACGGCCATCATGAAAACTTGAGCCGCGCAATGCAAAGGGGCCCGGATTTCTCCGGACCCCTTTATTTATTCAGATCGGACTCACATACCTGAGCCGGGCCCGTAGGTGATCTCAACCCGGCGGTTTTGCAGCTCGCGGACACCGTCAGAGGTAGGCACTCGATTGTTGCTTTCCCCAAAGCCCTGCGTGGTGATCGCCGCGTCCGTCACGCCATGTGTGGTCAGATAGCCACGGATGGAACCGGCACGCCGTTCCGACAGACCCTGGTTATAGGCCGGGCTGCCCGAACGGTCGGTGTAACCGGCAACCATCACCGGAACCCGGTCGCAGCTGCCATAGGCACCAACGGCGCTTTCCAGAATGGTCGCAGCTTCCGCCGTGATATCCGACCGATCCCAGTCAAAGAACACGATGTACGGTCCCTTGTTGCAGACCGACGCAACAGGCGGCGGCGGGGGCGGCGGCAGCGGTTCGGGCGGCGGTGGTGGCGGCGGCAGAGCTTCCTCGACCCTGCCTCCCAAATTGAAGGCAATCGTTCCGAGAATACTGTGCGAACGCCAGTTGCCCCTCACCGCATCGCCCGTCGTATCGATAAAGCGCGCGTCGTGGACATTGAAAAAGCGGTAGCGCAGACCGACGTCCACATTGTTTGTAACCGGCACTCGCACACCTGCCAGCGCCTGCCAGGCGAAGCGGCTATCGCGGTCGTCGATCAAGCCCGGCGACTGGAACTTTACCCGCCCGACGCCGACTCCGCCGCCGACAAATCCCTGTAACCCATCATCCGCGCCGAAATCGGCCAGCCCATTCACCATAAAGCTGAGAACGCTGCTTCTCCCGTTGACCTCGTTGGTGTCACCCTCGGATGTGATTGTATCGAACTTAGCCCGGCGATAGCTCGCTTCCGCCTCGACGCGGAATGGGCCAAAATCATAACCGACGATTCCGCCGCCATCAAAACCCCATTTCGAATCGAGGGTTGCTGCGTTGTCAATTGCGCCGATGTCAAAATCGATGTCCTCAACGAGCATTGGCCCAAATTGGCCTTCCACGTACAAAGCGCCCTCGCGAGCATAGGCAGGTGCAGCTATGGCGGAGGAGGCCAGCGCTACGACAATCAAAGATTTCCGCATGATATTAATACCCAAAAGTTGTTACCCTGAGCGTGCCTGACCGGCGCGATGCCGCGCGCGACAGTGCAATGCCGGAGATGTAACAATTATACGGAAAGATGGTTCCCCCTAAGTCAATGATTGGTAGTGTTGTGCCAATTTCGGCCAACCGATAGTTAACTTGATGGTAATATTCCCGCTAATCGCAACGCGGCAACCAGAGCGGCTATCGCTCCCCGCGCTTCGGCGTCAATCGTTATGCCGCCACCGGGGGCTGCAGGAGCTACCGGAGCCTGCCAGCCGCCAAAGTAACTTCTTTGCTGGCCGTTTGACCGGTCCAGCACACGCACGCCGTCGCGCGGTGCGATGAACAGCCAGACGCCCGCCTGGCGGCAGGCCAGCTTGCCAGCCTGACCAGCCCAGTCGCCGCTTGGCGATGTTCCGACCAGCCAGTTGGTGCCATTGGCCGGCATTACCGGCGGGGCGGCGGCGGTGCCTTCGATCGCGCAATGGAGCAAGGCGTCTGTCAGGGCGTGGGCTTCGTTGACGAAAGCCTCTTTCTGCGCCTGCCCGGCAAACAGCAACGGAAGGTTAAAGCGCGGGCTGGTGCTGTCGAAGGTCAAGGGATCGCTCATGTGTAACTCCAGTCTGCGGGATTAAGGGAGGTAGGTAAGCACCAGGTGATCGGACAAGCCGTAAGTGCCCCGCTGGCGAACGCGGAAGGCCTCACCCGGCAAGATTGCCGCGAGTTGGACCCGCCGCGCTGCGCCGATATTGACGCGCGGCTCGGCGACGTCCCAGATCGCAGTCGGCGCAGTGAGCGGACCGTAAGTGACAAAATAGGCCTCTGCCTGTTCCTGAAGGGGGGCATCGACGCCGTCAGGCCAAGCCCACGCGCCCCGCGAGCGCCTCGTCCAGTCCATTTCAAGCGAACCGTCGGCAAGCGTGGTCGCGCGCGGATGGACTGGCGAGAGGGGGCGGCGGGTAATGCCGCGCAAGGCGATCGGTGACGGGACAGGCATCGCATCGCCCAGCCCCACGGAGACGATCAGCGTACCCGCTGCCGCTCCTACCAGCGCCGGATCTAGTGCCCGCGGTTTGCCATCGAGCAGAATGAAGCGTTCGCCGGCCAGGTGGTTGCCGATCGCCGCTTCGGTCCCGCCGCGGCCGCGCAGCAACGCCTCCAGCCGAAACCGGCGATTGCCCAGAGGCACGGCGCGGGCGAACTGGATAAGCTCATTGCCGAGCAGCGCGCGGTTGGCGCCCATGGCGAGGTTTCGGGTGGTTGCGCCGGTCAGCGCCATGTCGTTGCCGATCAGCTCGACAATGACGGTGGCCGTGCGGTCGATCAGCAGCGGACTGCCAGCGGCCAGCACATTCACCGCCGCTCCCAGGATGCTGCGGATACGCCCGCTATGACCCAGGGGAAGCAGCTGACCATCGCCTTGATCAGCATAAAACGCTGCCCCGTTCCAATTGGTCCCCGCCGAAGAGGCTGCGGCATACGTCGCTGAGGCATCGGCGGACCCATTGCCGTCCCAGGGCAATTCGAATGCTGCCAGAACTGTCGCGGGAGCAATCGCATCGACTGGCGGGTTGGCCCGGCCCGGATCGGCGGGGAGCGCGGGTGCCGTTATGACCGCCTCGGTAGTGGTCGGTGCCATGCGGATCAGGGTCAGTTCCACGCCTGTGTCGCGCCATTCCCAGTCGCTTACCCGCCAGCGCCCGGCCTGTCCCGGGACGGTGACAATCGCGCCCGGCCCGACCGCGGGATCGAGATCGGTCGTGCGCCAGGCCAGGGTCTCGCGCGCCCAACCGGCGCGCTGTGCCGTGCGCTCGGCCAGTACTCGCGCGTTGGCCGCGGTGAGAGCCGCGGGCAACTCGATCGTGCGCGGCTGGCCCGGACCCGGCCGCCCGGTGGCCCGTTGCAAGCCTGGCTGATAGTCGCGCTCGATATCGTAATAGCGCAGGACTTCGGGCGGGCGGACAGAAAGCGGCTCGCGCTTGCGGGCATAGCCGGAGCGCGCGCCGAAATCGTCATCGCCGACCGAGATCGCCGCCTCGGGCAAGGCGATGGGCGCGCTCTGCTGGCCTCCTCGCGCAAAGCTGAGCAGCTCGCCCCCGGCATCGCAGTCGATGGCGAACATTTGCGATAGCTGCGTCAGAGCCTCGTTTACTGGTCCCTCGCAGGAGAACCCGTCGATGCCGTCCAGCGGCAAAGGGGCAACGGTTTCCTCGATCACCCCATCGAGAATGGTCTGAACCGTCAGGACACCAGTGTCGGCATAGACCTCGAACGTCAGCGCAGGAATGCGGTTGAAGAAGTCGCCGAGGTCGAGATCTTCAAACACTGCATAGGCGAGCCCGCGGTACGCAGGGCAGCGGCTGGCGCCCTCGACTTGGAGCATTAGCGGATCGGGCGCCTGATCGTACTGCCCGGTGTAAAGCCGGAACATGCCATTTGACTTGAGGTCACCTCCCGCACCGCGCAGCAGGTTGCCGTCCGCCCAGATGCGACCGACCGCCTGGATCGGCCGGCTCGCCAGCGCCACCGCAAAAGAGGCGGTGTAGCTATAACTGGTGACCGAAGGCTTGCCCTTGCCGCCGCCTTCGGTCTGTTTGTGTTCAACCAGGTCGGTCGCCCAGATCACCGAGCCGGGCACCCGCATCCGCCCGAAATGGCGCGGCAACGCCGTGCCGTAGCTCGACGCGGTGACTGCCAGTTCCTTCAGCCGCGGGCCTTCGCGGCTGCCGCCGCCGAGGATCGCCGCATCGATCTGGCGGCCGGCCAGAGCGCCGATCGCGCCGCCCAGCGGACCGCCGATCAGCGTCCCGATCGCGCTGAATACCAAAGTCGCCATGGCTGTTTCCTCATGTTTTTGCTGTGAGCCGCCAATGCCGGATCACTTGCCAGTCGGTCGGCAAGGCGGAGCGCACCACCCGCTTGAGCCCGGCGT
Source organism: Novosphingobium sp. (assembly GCA_031420935.1). Lineage (GTDB taxonomy): Bacteria > Pseudomonadota > Alphaproteobacteria > Sphingomonadales > Sphingomonadaceae > Novosphingobium. Next base: position 7,348 of record JANONQ010000364.1, read on the forward strand.
GAGCGTGGACAAATCCGCCATCACCGACAGCGACCAGCAAATGGAACTGGCACGGCCCGATCCGCACAAGCACGACGTCGCCCGCCAAGATCGCCCCGCTGCAGGGTGCCAGGCCGGCGCGGCTGGCGGTGTCACCCAGCTCGGGAAGTTCCCGCATTCGCAGGCTATAGAAATTCGGCAGCGCCGCAGGGCCTCCGCATGCTGCCAGCGCGGCGGTGAGTACGCCGATGCAATCGAGCCCGGTCGCCGGGTCCCGCCCGTGCAATCGGAAGGGCGTGCCGACCAGCACCTCTGCCGCAGCCGCCAGACCTGCGTCGTTCATACCGGCGGCGGCGGATAGCGGTAGATCTGGTCGTTGCCGGGCAGGAACGGCTCGCCCTGAAAATTTACCGCATTGGCAAATCGGGTGGCGCAGGTGTCGAGCCGATGATCGCAGCCCTCGCGTACCAGGGCCCGGTGGCCGGGTGCCAGCGCTGCGCTAAGTGGCTCATCGAGCACCAGCCCCGCCGCGCCCGCCGCCGCCAGGATGGCCATGGTCCTGCCGGCATGGGGTCCGTCGAGCCAGCGCAACGTGCCCCGCGCCAAATTCGCAGCCGTAGCAACGCTGTCGGTGGTGACGCTGTTGGCGGTGAGATCGAAACCGGTCAGCACGGCCTCATGCGTAAAGCGGACCGCAGGCAGCGTGCAGCCCGGCCCGCAGAACCGGGCGCGGCAGCTGGGGCTGGTGCGGGGGACCGGATCGCGGGCCAGTTCGGCTTTGCGCGATTCGAGTTCGGCGGTGAACTTGCCGGATTCTTCCATCACGCTGCCGATTGTGCCGCGATAAAGCAGCTGGCGCTCGCCCGACTCCCAGTCGGCCAGTCCGATCAGCACGCGGGCCCCGTCGAATTTGCGGGCGGACAGGTCGGCAGTGGAAATCGAATCGTGGCTCAGCGCCCCTTCGACCTCGGCGCTGTCTGGCTCAAAACCGGCCGATCGACGGATCGAGGAAGGAACCATGCCGGGCGTCGCGCTATGCAGCACGCCGTCGAACCAGAGGTCGTGGTCGTGGGTGGTGAAGCCGAGCGTCACCCCGTC
>JANONQ010000365.1:0-2500 GCA_031420935.1 Novosphingobium sp.
GCCGCCGCGTCCGCCCGACGGCGCTCCAGCCGGTGTGGGCGGTGGCCGGCTATGCGCTTGGCGTAGCAAGTGCGCTGGCTGGGCCGAAAGCGGCAATGGCCTGCACCGCGGCGATCGAGGAGGAAATTGACCGGCATTACAGCAGTCAGCTGGACGCGCTTGGTGACAGCGATCCGGAGCTGTCCGGTTTGGTTGGCGAGTTCAGGGACGATGAGCGGGCGCACCGGGAAACGGCGCTGGCGGCGGGGGCGGAGCAGGTGCCGCTCTACCCCCTGTTTTCGGGAGCAATTCGGCTCGGCTGCCGCATCGCCATCCGCCTGTCCCAAAGAATCTGACTGCTAACTAATAGCTTGCGCCGCTTCACCTACCATTCACCAGCGGTCCCCCCTATATCGGGTAAACTTGCCCCAGGAGGCTAAGCCATGCTGCGTTTTGCAATTGCCGCGACCGCTCTCATTCCCGCCGCCCTGCTCTTCGCCGGCCCGGCGATGGCGCAGGGCGAGGGGGAAAAGGTGAACCAGCTGATCGTCTTTGGCAACGATCCCTGCCCGCAATCGACGGATAATGAAATCACCGTCTGCGCCCGCAAAGATGAGGGAGAGCGGTACCGCATCCCCGAGCCGCTGCGCGAAACGAACACATCGGTGCAGAACGACGCCTGGACCAACCGGGTGATCGCTTACGAAGCCGTGGGCGCCACCGGCACGCTCAGCTGTTCGCCAGTTGGCGCGGGCGGATTTACTGGTTGCCTGGGCAAATTCATCGATACCGCCTATGCCGAAAAAGAGGCTGATCCAAATATTCGCTTCAGCGAACTGATCGCCGCCGAACGTGCGCGCCGGCTGGCCACGATCGACCGCGATGCTTCGGCAACCCAGTCGCGGGTGGAGGAGATCGAGCGGGACTATGACGCCAGGCAGCGCGCGCAGCAGGACGCGGCGGGCGCGACAGGATCGCCCCCGGCGGTGAGACCTCCGGGCAATTGAGCCGGCTTAAACCAGTGCGATGTCCGGCGCATCCTCGCGCTTCATGCCGATAACATTATAGCCGGCATCGACGTGATGGACTTCGCCCGTCACCCCCGAGGCAAGATCCGACAACAAATACAGCCCGGCTCCGCCGACATCGTCGATCGTGACGTTGCGCCCCATCGGCGAATTGAGTTCGTTCCATTTGAGAATCAGGTTGAAATCGCCGATCCCCGATGCCGCCAGCGTGCGGATCGGCCCCGCCGAAATCGCGTTGACCCGGACATGGTCTCGGCCGAGATCGGCGGCGAGATATTTGACGCTGGCCTCCAGCGCCGATTTGGCGACGCCCATGACATTGTAGTGCGGGATTACCTTTTCCGCGCCGTAATAGGTCAGTGTGAGGATGGACCCGCCTTGCGGCATCAGCGGCAGGGCGCGCCGGGCCACGGCGGTCAGGCTGTAGACGCTGACATTCATCGTGTTGAGGAAATTTTCCAGGCTGGTATCGCAATAGCGGCCGCGCAGCTCGTTCTTGTCCGAGGCGCCGATGGCATGGACCAGGAAATCGATGGTCGGCCAGCGCGCGGCAAGCTGCGCGAATGCTTCGTCCAGCGCGGCCATGTCGGACACGTCGCAAGGCAGTACGAAATCGCAGCCGAGCTCGTCCGCAAGCGGGCGCACCCGTTTTTCGATAGCCGCATTGGGAAAGGTGAAGGCCATTTCCGCGCCATGCTCGCGCAGCTTGCGGGCGATGCCCCAGGCCAGCGACTTGTCGTTTGCAAGCCCCATGATGAGCCCGCGTTTCCCCTCCATCAGACCGGTCATTCTATGGTGTTCCGTTTTCCCTCAGGCTGTTGGCGCTGGCGGTTGTCCGCCCGGCCCAGCATGTCGCGTTCTTCCGGCGTCTCTGCCAGCGCCGCATTGAGTTCCGCGCCGACCACCATCCCTAGGCCCACCAGCCAGAAAAAGAAAAGGGCGATCATCACTCCGGCCAGGCTGCCGTAAGTGAGATCGTAACTGAAGAACCGTCGCAACAAGCCCGGAAGCGCGATTGCGGCGCCCAGCCACCAGGCCGTCACCAGTAGGGCGCCAGGCCATTTGGGGTAGGCTCTGCCGCGATAGACAGACGGTGTCAGCGAGAGAAACAGCAAGAAAATCGACAGATAAAGCAGCCCCGCTGGAATCAGCTGCGAGGCGGTCAAAATCAGCCACAGCTGGTCGAGCTGCGGAAACCACGCCGATACCAGTTCCTGGGCGGAGGTGATGGCGACCTGCAGGAACAGCGAGAACAGCAATGTCACCACCGCGGCGAAAATGATGGCTGAGGAAAGCAACCGATACCGCCAGAAGGCGTGTGTCGCCGGTGTGCCATAGGCGCGGTGCAATATATCGCGAATCGTCTCTATCAGGCTGGATACGGTCCACAGGCCCACGAGACCGCCCGCCCACAAAAGCCAGCCACTGCGGGCGGCGGTCACGGTTCTGGCCACCGGCTCGATGACGCTCGCAACTACCGGCGGCAAGGCTGA
>JANONQ010000366.1:0-4136 GCA_031420935.1 Novosphingobium sp.
ATGTGGCGCGACGTGTTCCTGTCGAACAAGGAGGCGGTGCTGGAAATGCTCCAGCGCTTCACCGAGGATCTGACCGCGCTGCAGCGGGCGATCCGCGTCGGCGACGGCGACGCGCTGTTCGGCCATTTCGCCCGCACCCGCGCGATCCGCCGGTCGATCATCGCCGAAGGGCAGGATGACGCCCGGCCCGACTTCGGGCGCAGCGATCACGGCCAAGATTAGGTCGAGACGTCCCCGCCCCTTGCGGGAGGGGCGTTACGCTTCACAGATCCTCCGTCTTCATCCCGACCAGCGGCGTCACCGGTTCATGCGCCGTCATCCGGGCGAGCAGCAGGCCCAGTTCGTGTTCGGCCATGACGATCCCGCGATGCGCCGGACGGACGAAGCCGACCTCCGCCATGTGCCGATTGAAAGCGAGCAGATGGTCGAAAAAGCCGAAGGCATTGAGCAATCCGACCGGCTTGGCGTGATAGCCGAGCTGCGCCCAGCTGACCGCCTCCCAGAGCTCGTCCATGGTGCCGACCCCGCCCGGCAAAGTGAGAAAACCGTCCGACAGGTCGGTGAAGGCGAGCTTACGTTCGTGCATACCGGCCACCACGCGCAGTTCGGTGCAATCGGGATTGGCAAGCTCGGCGTCGGCCAGCCGCTCCGGGATAACGCCAATCACTTCGCCGCCTGCCGCCAGCGCCGCGCCGGCTACCGCGCCCATCAGCCCTGCCCGGCCGCCGCCGTAGACCACGCCAATGCCGCGCCGTGCGAGCTCGTCGCCGACCTCGCGCGCCAGTTCGACATAGCGCGGATCGGCGGGCGCTGCAGAGCCGCAATAGACCGCTAGCCGTTTCATGGCCGCCCGTCGCGCAGGTCGGTGAGCATTGACCTGGCAACCGCCTTGGCGCCGGCAATCGCGCCCGGAATTCCTCCGCCCGGCTGGGTGCCGGCGCCCGCCAGGTAGAAGTTGCGGATTTTTGCGTCGCGGCCGGGCAGCCGCCACGACAGGCTCCGGGCCAGTCCCCCCTGAAGGCCGTAAGCGCTGCCTGCCCAGGCGTTGAGGTCGAGCGCGAAATCGCGCGGCGCATAGTGAAAGCTGGTAACAATCCGGTCGCCCAGATCGGGGATCAGGCGCCGGCCGACCTCGTCAAGGATACGCTTCTCGATCAGCGGCCCGGCCTGATCCCAGTCGATCGGCAACTTGCTTTGATTGGCGACCGGGATCAGCGCGCGGAACGTGCTTTTGCCGGGAGGCGCGAGCGACGGGTCGGTTACCGAAGGGTGGAGCAGAAAGATCAGCATGTCGCGCGGCAATACCCCATGATCGAAGATGTCGTCGAGCAGTCCCTCATAGCGCGGGCCGAACAGCACCGTTTCATGCGGAATTCCTGGCCAGCTCCCTTCAAGCCCGAAATAGACTGTGAAGCAACTCGGCGAAGAATGCTGGCGCATGAGCCGGCGCGCCATTTCTCGGCCCCTCATATTGTCGGCCAGCAAATCGCGATAGGCATGAACCGCATCGGCGCTGCTGGCGACGGCATCGAAACGCTGCCGCCAGCCGCTAACACATTCGACTTCGCTCGCTCGGTCGCCCAGCGTGTGAATATGCAGCACCGGATTGTGCAGCAGCAGCGTGCCGCCCACCCGCTCGAACTGCCGAGCCATGGCACGGGCGAGGCCGTTCATGCCGCCCTTGGGCCACCACGCCCCGCGATCGAGCTCGAACTTATGACCGAGCGCATGATAGACGCTCGCGGTCAGCGGATTGGCGCCGGTCATCAGCGCCTGGACAGTGAAGGCTTCACGCAGCTTCTCGCTTTTGACGAAGCGCGAAACGGTGCCATAGGCCGAACGCCATGCCTGGTAGCGCAGGAACACCGGAATCGCCCTCGCCAAGCTGGACAGGTCGCGCGGCGGCGAGGCCAGCAGTCGGGCTGTGCCCTCCTGCAGCGCATTGGCCGACCAGCGCAGAAATTCTTCGTATCCGGCGACATCTTCCGGCGCGATGCGGGCAATCTCGCGGCGCAGCGCGTCCGCATCGCCGGACAGGTCCAGCGTGGTTCCGTCGATCCAGGCTAGCCGGCGGAACCGCTCGACCTGCAGCAGTTCGATATCGTCCGCCATGTCATGGCCCGACAGCTGCCAGAGATCGGCAAGACCGGCGGGATCGCCGATCCTGGCCGGTCCGCCGTCGAAGCTGAAACCCTCGCGCTGCCAACCGCAAACCTGACCGCCCGGCCGGTCGCGCGCCTCGATAAGCGTCGTCTCGACGCCCGAGGACTGCAGCCGGATGGCCAGCGCCAACCCGCCAATGCCGGCGCCGATGACGCAGGCCCGCGTCAAGCGCGGCCCATTGGCGGGAGATCAACTGCGGTGGCGGTTCCCTGCATTGCCAGGGGGTTTAGGCGCAAGCACTGTTTGCCGCAACGCCTGAGCTTGGCAGCAGCCAGCGCTTGCGCCATGACCTGCGCCGATGCCGGATTTCTCTATCACCCCCGCCGCTCTTACCGACGCCGCCCAGGTAACCGCGATCTATGCGCATTATGTGAGGCACGGCACAGCCACCTTCGAAACCGTACCGCCCGGCGCGGCCGACATCGCTGCGCGGATGGCCAATGTGCTGGGCTCCGGCTGGCCGTGGCTGGTGGCGCGAAACGCGGGCGGCGAGGTTCTCGGCTTTGCCTATGCCGCACAATACCGGGAGCGCGCCGCCTACCGCCATGCCTGCGAGAACAGCGTTTATCTGCGCGATGACCAGCGCGGACAGGGGATCGGCGCGGCCCTGCTCGCCGCGCTCATCGCCGCTGCCAGTGCCTGCGGCTTTCGCCAGATGATCGCCGGAATTGCCGCGTCCGAGCCGTCCTCGATCGCACTGCATGCCAAGGCTGGCTTCCGCGAAGTCGCCCGGCTGCAAAGCGTCGGCCGCAAGCATGGCCAATGGCTCGACGTCGTCTACATGCAGCGGGCGCTCGGCGAAGGCGACACCGCGCCGCCCGCGGAGGAACCGGCATGAACAGCCTGCTCCCGCACCGCCGCGCGCTGGTCCTCGCTCTGCTCATATGGGGTTACGCCGGCTTCATGCTGCTCGCCATGCAGCGCCCGGCGATCTGTCCCTGCGGCTCGTTAAAGCTGTGGTGGGGCGTGGTGCAATCGAGCGAAAACAGTCAGCACCTCGCCGACTGGTACAGCTTCAGCCACATCATCCACGGCCTGCTGTTCTACGCCGGCGCGCATCTGCTCTGGCGGCGCTGGCAGCTGTTCGATGGCGCGCCCACCCGCTGGGCGCTGCCGATCGCGGTCGCCATCGAGGCAAGCTGGGAGCTGCTGGAAAATTCGCCGATGATCATCGAACGCTACCGCGCGGTGACGCTAAGCTGGGGCTATGCGGGCGACAGCATCCTCAACTCCATGGCCGACATCGGCTGGATGGCGCTGGGTTTCTGGATCGCCAGCCGGCTGCCGGTGTGGACGAGCATAGCGCTGGCGCTTGCGTTCGAGCTGCTCACCCTTGCGCTGATCCGCGACAATCTGACGCTCAACGTGCTGATGCTGGTCTCCCCCATCGACGCAATACGGCAATGGCAGGCGCTGGGGTGAAGGCCGCGAGGGAACCAGACAACGTTTGCTCGATTACGGCTCTATTACAATTCGGTAATGCCTCCATCGCTATCAGGGTCTTGGTGCCATATCGTGCAGCTTTCTACCGACGCGGTTTTTAAGGAGCGATTGCATTGACGAGACAGCGATTGCGATCCTTGATCCTGTTATTGCCAGCGGCCTGTTTCGCCCTTCCCGCCGCCGCGCAGGAAGTTCCGCAGATTGCAGCCGAACCAAGCGTATTCGACGGCGATTTTCTGATTGTCGGCGCCGGTCCGGTAGTCGCCCCCAGTTATGAAGGTTCGGACAACCTCTCGATCATTCCCGCCGCAGGGATCGCCGGGCGGCTCGGCGGCATCGGGATCAGCGCGCGCGCTGGCGGCATCGCCCTCGATGTAATCCCGGATTCGGACAGTCGTGTCGGCATCGCGCTAGGGCCCGTGGTCCGTTATCGCTCCAACCGGACCGGCAATCCTCGCGACCCGGTAGTGGCCCGGCTTGGCAAACTGAAGGGCGTAATTGAGGCCGGAGCCAATGTCGGCATCGCGGTG
>JANONQ010000367.1:0-5888 GCA_031420935.1 Novosphingobium sp.
TTCTTGAGGTCGAAGATCATCGCCGAATAGGTCTCGACCGAACCGATGCCGTAGAGGCAGGAGACCGAGGCGACGATGATCACGTCGTCGCGTTCGAGCAGCGAGCGGGTCGCCGAATGGCGCATCCGGTCGATCGCCTCGTTCACCGAGCTTTCCTTCTCGATGTAGGTATCGGAGCGCGGGACATAGGCCTCGGGTTGGTAATAATCGTAATAGCTGACGAAATATTCGACCGCGTTGTCGGGGAAAAAGCTCTTGAATTCCCCGTATAATTGCGCGGCCAGGATCTTGTTGGGGGCCAGGATCAGCGCCGGGCGCTGCAGCGCCTCAATCATCTTGGCCATGGTGAAGGTCTTGCCCGAGCCGGTGACGCCCAGCAGCACCTGGGTCATCTCGCCGGCGCGCGCCGCCTCGACCAGCTCGGCGATGGCGGTCGGCTGGTCGCCGGCGGGCTCATATTCCGAGACAATGCGAAACGGCCGCCCGCCCTCGGACTTTTCCGGGCGGAGCGGCTTGTGCGGCACAAAACTTTGCGAAGTGTCGGGCTCGGCGAGCCCCCGGCGGATGACGAGTTCAGGCATGCGTGCAGATATGGATGCCCGCAGGCCATACCGCAATGCGGGCGGCAATTGTCAGGCGGCGCGGTGGCAAGTAACATCCATACTCCAAGGGAATTTGCCTATGAGAAGTCGATATACTGTCCTTGGCCAGCTTGCTCCGGCATGACCCTATGACGGCTACCCACGATGCCATCGTGCTGGGCGCGGGCGCGGCTGGGCTGTTTTGCGCCGGCATTGCCGGGCAGCGCGGACGGCGGGTACTCCTGCTCGACCATGCCGAGAAGCCGGGCAAGAAAATCCTGATCTCCGGCGGAGGGCGCTGCAATTTCACCAATCTGCACGCTGGTCTGCCCTCTGGGCCCGACCGCTTTCTCTCGCAAAACCCGCACTTCGCCAAGTCGGCGCTGAGCCGCTATACGCCGCAGGACTTCATCGCTCTGGTAGAGCGGCACGGTATCGCCTGGCATGAGAAAACACTCGGTCAGTTGTTCTGCGATGGCTCGGCGCGCCAGATTGTTGCGCTGCTGCTGGACGAATGCGCGAGGGGCGGCGTAGAGCTGTCCTGCGGTGCGCCGATTGCCGATGTCAGCCATGCCGATGGGCTCTTTCGCATCACCGTGGGCGGCCGCACCGCCAGCGCGCGGGCGCTTGTTCTGGCAACCGGTGGGCCGTCAATCCCGCAGATGGGCGCGAGCAGCTTTGCCTATGAACTGGCCCGCCAGTTCGGCCTGAAGATCGTCGAACCCCGTCCCGCACTGGTGCCGTTGACCCTGGGCGGAGAAGACGTGCTGTTCCGCGAACTGTCGGGCGTCGCCGCCGAGGTCGTGGTGCGCTGCGGCAAGGCTGAATTCCGCGAGGCGGCGTTGTTCACTCACCGCGGCCTGTCCGGCCCGGCGATCCTGCAGATCTCGTCATACTGGAAGCGGGGCGACCAGCTTGGTATCGATTTCCTGCCCGGACACGCCGCCGGCTGGCTGCTTGAAGCCAAGCGTGTGCGGCCCCGGACCCACCTGCGCAAGCTGCTGGGCGAGAGCCTCCCCGATCGCCTCGCCGCCAGACTGTGCGAGCAGCTTGGCCTTGATCGCGAACTGTCCAACATGACCGACCGCGACCTTGCGATTGCGCAGACCCGGTTGGCTGACTGGCGCTTCTTGCCCAACGGCAGCGAAGGTTTCGCCAAGGCTGAAGTGACGGCGGGCGGGATCAACACGGCTGAACTTTCCTCCAAAACCATGGAATCGCGCCGAGTGCCCGGGCTCTTTGCGATCGGCGAAGCGGTCGACGTCACCGGCTGGCTGGGCGGATATAATTTCCAATGGGCCTGGGCGAGTGCTGCGGCTGCGGGCGGGGCGATATGAGGGGCGTTGCCGGTTAAGGGGTTGTTGCACCTGTTGCCGTAATCCCCAGAACTTCCCGTGTCCCCAGAACTTCCTCGAATTTGACAAATTGGCCGCTGCGGATAGGATATCGACTTTCGCTGCGAACGGTCGTAACCGCTAGTTACAAGGGATTTGGGAGAGCGCGATGAGTTTACCCATCAGGCAGGTTACACGTGACGAGATGATGCAGCGGGTGGCCCGGTTTGCAGATCTTGAAGGCTTTGACGGTGGTCTGCCCGATAGCCACTATCCCGGCAGCGAACGGGTCATTTACAACGTCCTGGGCTTCCAGCCACCCGAGGGCGGCGGTGCAGTGGTTTCTCCTGTCGGAGCGCAAGCGGCGGAGAAGGCTGGAATCCGTGTCCAGGAGGGGTTCAACATCGGATACGCAGAGTGTGTTAGTGGTAATGGAGCGCTCATGCACAATCATGACACAATTGAGACTTTCATCCCCATGACGGGTACGTGGGAGTTTCAGTGGGAAGTCGGCGATGGTATCGAATCCGTTATTCTTGGCCCGCTCGACACCATTGCGATGCCAGCGGGGATCAACCGCCGGTTCATCAATGTCACCAGTAACGATGATCCGCAGACTACCAATATCCTGATGGGAATAATTGGCGGCGACACGCCTGGCGCCGAATTTTCGCAAGGCGCGATGCAACTATTGCGCGAGAAAAATCTCCTCTAAAAAACGTCAGAGTGCCTAAGGCCACGCAGAATTTTGGGGACAGACTACTAATTACTGCCTGTTCGACCAAGAACGAGCTGGCACTGCGCAGCGATACCGGCGTCCAGTTCCTCTACGGCCCCGGCGGACGGTTCGATGCGATTATGAGCGGCTCCACGGTCACCGGTTCCAGTATGACGGCGCGCAGGTCGCCGCTGAGCTTGACGGCGGCGAGCTTGACGGCGGCGAGGCGTCCAGTCTTGGCACTCTCGCCCCTGGAGTGCCGAAGTATTTGTAATCCTTTGGCAAGTTTTGTGGCGTAGCTTGACGTCACAGGCAGATGTTGCAAGATTGCCTTCAGGGGAGAACGGCCTGCAAGGCGCCTGTAGCAACCGCAGTAAATGGGGGGTTAGTACCGCCAATGGAACGCGATTTTGTGAGACAGCTCCAGGGCTTCAGCCTGGCCACCGTGGAAATCCACTATTACATGCCGGACCATCCATCGCTGCTGCAGCAGTTCATCTGGCAGCACTATGACATGGCCCCGGAATTTCCGGCGCTCGCGCGCTTTCTCGACTTCTGGCGGCGCGAGATCGATGCGACCCTGCATTCGATCCGGGTGGCGCACAGCCAGTTGATCGGCCCGACCGAATGGCGCGCAGTCGATGGCGTGATTTCGATCCACTAGCGGCGCAATCCCGCTGGTAGCCAATTGGGCCGCATGATACGATCCTTTGCGGTGCGGCGTTTGTCGAAGGCACCTCGGGGAGAGTGAGATGCGATTTGGCGCTTACCTGTCGCTACCTGCCGCCTTGGCTATTGCCGGCTGCAACAGCAAATCGGACGTCGAAGCAATGGAATTCCGGGGACACAATACTAATTAATGGAACGTTTTACTAATTAGTATTGTGTCCCCGGAACTCCCGAGACGATGCGGAACGGCCGTCCGCCCTCGAACTTCTCCGGGCGGAGCGGCTTGTGCGGCACGAAGCTGGCAGAGGTATCGGGCTCGGCGAGCCCCCGGCGGATGACGAGTTCGGGCATGGGCTTTATTATGGTGAACAAACCACGGACATGCAATTGATCGGGGGCTTGCGAAGTTTGGCAAATGCAATAGCTTCCTTGAATTGAAGGGGATTCCGGGGAAGGGGGCGTATGCGCTGCGTGTTGGCTTTTTTCGTGCTGCTTGCGCTGCCCGGCACAGCTCACGCCGAATGGCGCGAAGCCTCCAGTGCGCATTTCGTCGTCTATGCCAAAGTTAGCGACGGGAGCCTGCGGCGCTTTTCGGAACGGCTGGAGCGGTATCACGCGGCGATGAATTTCGTCACCAATGCCAAGCTGGCGATACCTAGCCCCTCGAACCGGGTCACAGTTTATGTCGTCAGCGGCGAGGCGGAAGTGCGTAGGCTCTATGGTGCCAACAGCAAGAATATCGGTGGCTTCTATTTGCCCCGCGCTGGCGGATCGTTGGCGATCGTGCCGCAGGTCGAAGGGCAGAGCGGCACCGAACTCGATTGGTCGATGATCGCGCTACTCCACGAATATGCGCACCACTTCCTGATTTCGAACAGCAGTTTTGCTCTGCCGCGCTGGTTGTCCGAAGGGCAGGCCGAATTCTTCGCCTCTGCGAGCTTCGAGCGCGACGGCTCAGTCGGGCTCGGTCGTCCGGCCTATCACCGGGCAGGAGAGCTGTTTCATGGGCAGGACGTGAAAGCTTCTGATTTACTCGATCCGGAAGCTTACGAAAAGCGCCGCGGGAAGAGCACCTCGATGGACGCCTACTACGGTAAAAGTTGGTTGCTGTTCCACTATCTGACCCTGGGTGAAAGCCGTCCCGGCCAGATGAAAAAATACATCGCGGCGTTAGTTGCGGGCAAGAAATCGCGTGAGGCGGGGCTTGAAGCATTCGGCGACTTTGCCGAGCTGGAGAAGAACCTCGACGGCTATCTCGACAAGTCGCGGATCAAATATCTCAAGATCCCGCCCAAATACCTTGAGATCGACGTGATATCGACCCGTGCCTTGCGGCCAGGCGAGGCGGCGATGATACCGGTGATCATCCGTTCCCGGCGGGGCGTGGACAGCACAACCGCACCAGCGGTGCTCGCCGAAGCCCGAGCAGTGGCGGTGCGCTTCCCCGCCGATGCCGCCGTGCAGGCAGCTTTGGCAGAAGCCGAATTGGACGCTGGTTACACAGCCGAAGCAATCGCCGCATCCGACGCCGCGATTGCTGCAGATCCGGCGCAGGTCAACGCCTATATCCAGAAGGGTTATGCGCTGTTCCGTATGGCTGAAAACTCAAAAGACCCAGCGGCTTATAAGAAGGCGCGCGCGCCGTTTATTGCGCTCAACCACCGGGAGAGCAATCATCCGATCCCGCTAATCTTCAATTTCCTGAGCTATCTGAAACAGGGCACGCCGCCCACGCCGCTGGCAATCCAGGGGCTTGAGCGCGCGGTCGAACTGGCTCCCTTCGATCAGGGCATCAGGATGACGCTAGCGGTACAGCAAATCCGAGATCGGCAGCGAGACAAGGCAAAGCACAATCTCGAACCTATTGCCTTCAACCCGCACGGCGGCGGGCTGGCTACTGCCGCACAGAAGTTCCTCGCCCGGATGGAGAGCGATCCTGCGTGGGATGGCCAAGGCGCGGCCGCGGACGTAGAGGCAGGCAAGGACGAAGAGCAATAGATTGGCTAAGTTCCGCGATACTGCTGGCGTTGGTCTGGTTCGGCCTGCATTCCATGGCAGGCGCGGCGCATGCCCGACCAACCTCAGTCAAGATCGGCACCTGCATCCTGCGGGCGTGGCTGCGGTGGCAGCGGGTGGCGCATAGCCAGTTGATCGGCCCGACCGAATGGCGCGCGGTCGATGGGGTGATTTCGATCCACTAGCGGCGCGATCCCGCTGGTAGCCAATTGGGCCGCATGATACGATCCTTTGCGGTGCGGTGATTGTCGAAGGCACCTCGGGGAGAGTGAGATGCGATTTGGCGCTTACCTGTCGCTAGCTGCCGCCTTGGCTATTGCCGGCTGCAACAGCAAATCCGACGTCGAAGCGAAAAATGAGAGTGTTGCAGCGGTCGCCAGCAAAATTGCAGCGAGCGATATCAAGCCACGCCCGGGGCGCTGGGAATCGAACTTGAAGATAGAGTCGCTGGACATGCCAGGCGTCCCGCCGCAGGCGCGCGATGCCATGAACAGCGCCATGGCAGCAAATAAGGCCTATTTCACCTGCCTCACGCCTGCTCAGGCAAACCGTCCGGACGCCAGTTTTTTT
>JANONQ010000368.1:0-4088 GCA_031420935.1 Novosphingobium sp.
ACGGTCACCGGATGCTTCCTATGCTCCTTCGGACATAACGGAAATCAACCAACCCCGTTCGTGTCGAGCCCCTCGACGAGCTCGGGATAAACTTCGGCCTGAAAGGCCGAAGTCGAGACACGCCGCGCCCAAGTGTCTCGACTTCGCTCGACACGAACGGACCTTGATGGGGATCGGATCGTATCGATACTCCTAGCTGTCGTGTGGCGGTAACGAAACACCCGCAACGTTAAGCGGACCACGCGGCGCGCGCGGTCTTGACGGCGCGCGCCCGCGCAAGGTCAAACCCGCGCAAGACGGAAGGGAGAGTACGTCCGGGGCCAAGTTCCATCCCGAACACAACGAACGCGCAGCGAACGCGCGCCATGCGGCCGACGGCAATTGGCACGACGCCGGGCGCAATCTGGCGAACTGCCCCCGCGCTGGTGCTCAACGCGGACTACACCCCGCTGTCGTACTATCCGCTGAGCCTGTGGCCCTGGCAGACGGCGATCAAGGCGCTGTTCCTCGAACGGGTCGATATCGTCGCCAGCTATGAGCGGGAGGTGCACAGCCAGCGCTGGACGATGCAGATTCCCTCGGTGATCGCGCTGCGGCAATATGTGAAGGTTTCGGAATTCCCGGCCTTCACCCGCTTCAACCTGTTCCTGCGCGACCGGTTCAGCTGCCAATATTGCGGCTCGCCCAGTAATCTCACCTTCGACCATGTCATTCCCCGAAAGCTTGGCGGCAAAACCAGCTGGGAAAACGTCGCCACCGCCTGTGCGCCCTGCAACATGCGCAAGGGCGGGCGCACTCCGGCGCAGGCGCATATGCCGCTGCTGCTGAAGCCGATCCGCCCGACCAACTGGCACCTCCAGGAACGCGGCCGCGGCTTCCCGCCCAATTATCTCCACGAAACCTGGCGGGACTGGCTTTATTGGGACATCGAGCTGGAAGCGTGAGCCGCGCGGCATGATGGTGCGAATCCTCGGCGTGCTCACGGGCAAGGTCAGGCCTTTTCGCGGGCCGGATGAGCCGAGCGCGATCGCCAAGCGCCTGGTTGAAGGGCCGGTTGCGGTGGAGATGCTAGGGCTGGTTGGCGACCAGCAAGCGGACCGTAGCGTCCACGGCGGACTGGACAAAGCTGTCCATCATTACCCCGCCGATCATTATGCGTTCTGGCGCGGCGAGTTCGACGGGCATCCACTGCTGACGGCGGCGGGCGCGTTTGGTGAGAACATTTCGGCATTGGGGCTGGTCGAGGCGGACGTTTGTATCGGCGACCGTTTTCGCCTCGGCAGCGCCTTGGTTGAAGTGAGCCAGGGCCGCCAGCCATGCTGGAAGCTCGGCCACCGCTTCGGCAGTGCGGCGGTGGCCGCGCAAGTCGTGGCGACTCGGCGCTCGGGCTGGTACTACAGGGTGATCGAGCCGGGGCTGGTCCAGGCGGGCGATCCGCTTTCGCTGGTCGGACGGGGGCAGGGGGAATGGAGTGTTGAACAGGTTTTCGGCCTGCTGATCGGCGTTGACGGTAAACGCGACCTCGGAGCGCTGCGAGCGTTGCAAGGCCATAGCGTGCTGAGCGAGGCTTGGCGCCGCCGCGCGGGCCAACTGCTCGGGGAGGGCTAACACCCACCCGTCCACCGAAGGGTAAGGACCTTATCGGTTCGATGTAAAATTATTGCGCGCGCTAATGTGATCGTGACACTGCGAAACTGGCGATTTCCGAAAGGATACGCGCGTTACCCCCAAAGCCAGCGATTTCTTCAATACAGCCCTGGGCCAGAATTTCCGATTGGTTGCAGGCTTCACCGAGGCCGAGGATCTGTACGGAATTTTTGCGGCCCGCTTGCTCGTCCTTGCGCAGTCGCTTGCCGACAATGGCGGCATTGCCAACCCGGTCGAGGACATTGTCCCGGATCTGGAATGCCAGGCCAAGCTTGTCCGCATAGCGCAGCAGGCTTTCCATCTGCGCCCCGTCACAACCGCCAAGTGCGGCCCCGGCCTCCACAGCATAGCGGATCAAGCCGGCGGTTTTCATATTTTCACAGGTGAAAACTTCGTCTGGTACGGGGTCGGCTGAGGGATAAAGGTCCATCATCTGTCCGGCAGCCAGCCCTCCATGTCCGATTGTGCGGGCAAGGCCGAAGACCAGGCTAATACGCACATTGGCATCGGGATGGGTGCCCGGGTTGGACAAAATTTCGAATGCCAGGGCAAGCAACGCGTCGCCGGCGAGTACTGCCGTTGCTTCGTCAAACTGGCGATGAAGCGATGGCTTGCCCCGCCTGAGATCATCATCGTCCATGCAAGGCAGATCGTCATGAACGAGCGATTGGGCATGGACGCACTCGATTGCCGAGGCGACGCGGATCGCCCGAAAATAGGGGACTGCAAACATTTCAGCGACAGCTATGGTGAGCATGGCGCGTAGGCGCTTTCCCGCGCCCACCACGCCGTAGCGCATGGCCTCGGTTAACCGCCCGGCCGAACCATCGCGAAGTGGAAGATTTTCGCACAGGAATGCATCGATGTCGCGCTGCACCTGGGGCAGTTTGTGTTCAAGTGCGTCGCACAGCGCCTCGCTCTTGGTCGGCTCGACGAAAACCGGTCTGAATCGCGTCATATCAGCCTTCCCTCGCTACCTCGAAATCCTTCGCCATGACCACGCGTGAGAGAGAAAGTTTTTCGACCGGCCCGTGGGCGTGGACGCGGAAGGTGGGAACAAGTGCACGCGACGACGGGCAAAAACAACAACGACAGGCAAGCTGAAACGTTCCTGCGGCGCCCGCGTTGCATTCAAACCTGATGCTCACAATCTGGCAAGACCAAATTCAAAACAAATACCGCATCCTGATTTTAATGTTGGTGTTCTGGTCCAGGTTGATCACCGCTTCATTGAAGCTCGGCGCGCGTGGCTTGAAGGGTGGATTTCGTGAGAAGCCATAGCCTTCCCGCGGAATGCCCATGACAGTGTCGAGCCGCCTGCTGCGGTTTTGATCATGATAAACGGCAATTGCGTAGTTCCCCTTGGGCAAGTCATGTACGACAAAAGCCGCCGTATGGCCGATTATCGCCTCGCTGCCGGTTAGCACGCCCACGCCCGCGCATTTCGGAAACGCAGCCCCAGCTGGCGCAATGCAATATTGCATGATGCCCTTGTCGTTCCTGAAACCGGAAACGCTGACCGTAAGATCGGCCGTCGATTTCGCCGGACTGGTGGCCCCGCTCGTGCTTCCCGCCGTTTGCGGGACGTCAGCGGCCAGCACCAAAGCCGCTGAAGCTGCGATCGGTAGCGCAAACATAATCCCAGAAACGGAAATACAACCCATAATTGCACCTGTAGTCCCGGTGGTGCCGATCATGATGCGATGCGGTGATGATGATCTTCCCGAACCCGCCATGAACAAACTTCGACGGCCAGATTTCCCAGCCGAGATGGTTGGTAATGCCAAACACCGTCATGACCAGCATCACAACGCCCAGCGCGGCGATATGAATGGGGATAAGAAACAGCAGCACCGGGATGAGCAGTGCCATGCTCAAGGATTCCCAGGGATGGAAGCTCATCGCCGCCCACCCGGTTGCCGGGTGACTTTGGTGATGGATATAATGACAGGATCGAAACAGCTTTGGCGAATGCATCATCCGATGGATTAGATAAAACCAGCCGTCCTGAACAGCGAGATATGCTATCGCCGAGAGCGGCATCCACCAGAGCGGATAGGCAAGCGCATCGGTATAAATCAGCGTCACCCCGCGCTCGGCCCACAGCCACAGCGCAATCCCTGCCGGAACGCCGTAGATCATCGCGCTGACGGCCGACCAGCCGATTTCACGCCGGATTTGCCGGTTGAGGCCGGAATACAGACCGGGCACCCGGAGTTTGGTCCAAAACGCGAAGAACGCGCTGGCGGCAAGATAGCGCAAGAACACAATTGCACTCGTCGCAACCGCAGCAATTGCCAGGGGTTGAAGGATGTGGGAACCAGAAGCCATGCAAAGAGTCTAATGGGCTTCGGCGGGGCTGACAAAGCGAAATGCGCGATATTGAATTTTTGATAGTCGGCGGCGGATTGGCCGGTGCGCTTTGCGCCGTCGCGCTCAAA
>JANONQ010000369.1:0-1728 GCA_031420935.1 Novosphingobium sp.
CGCGGCGTTGGCGATCGCGACCAGGATCGACGAGCTTTTGAGGCCATAGGTGAAGCGCGCCGACGGCGGCCGCGCCGCCAGCACACTGGCCCCCCACGCCATCAGCAGCGTCAGCACGTCCGACAGATTATGACCGGCATCAGCCAGCAGGGCCATTGAACCGCTCAGGATGCCGGCGGCAACTTCGGCCGCGACGAAGCCGAGGTTGAGGACGATTGCGATGAGAAACGCCGGTCCATGGCCGCGAGCGGCCGCGCCGGAATGATGGTGATGATGATCGTGGTGCCCGCCGCTCATGGGGCAGGGCTGTTGCACAGGCCGCTGGCGCCTGCAAGTTTGCCTGCCATGGCTTGCCCTCACGTAATGCCGGTTATGCTATCGGTAAACGCACGCATCCAGGCCGCTGTCCAGCACCCCTCTGCTGCGGGCGGCGATGGTGTTGCCATGGCGGCGGGTATAACCCTTGGCCCCGGCGACCGCCCGCTTCTTGGGGCTGGGCAGGGCGGCGGCGATGCGGGCGGCTTCGACCCGGGTCAGACGGGCGGCGGAATGCTTGTAATACCGCTGCGCGCCCGCTTCGACGCCATAGGTGCCGATCCCGGTCTCGGCGACATTGAGGTAGACTTCCATGATCCGCCGCTTGCTCCAGATCGTCTCGATCAGGAAGGTGAACCAGGTCTCCAGTCCCTTGCGGAGATATCGGGTCCAGCCAGTACCCTGCCACAGGAACACGTTTTTCGCGGTCTGCTGGCTTATCGTCGATCCGCCGCGCAGCCTGCCGCCATCGGCATTGCGTTCCAGAGCCTGCTGGATCGCGCCGGTATCGAAGCCATTGTGGTCGCAGAACTTCCCGTCCTCCCCAGCGATCACCGCCGCGACCATATTACGGTCGATGCGCGAGAGCGGCGTCCAGTCCTTCTCGAAACCACGGGAATCGAGCAGCATGGTCAGTGTGACAGGGGGCGGGACGAATTTATAAAGCAGGCTGATGCCGACACTGGCGACGAGGAACAGCACAATTAGCCGGCCGATCCACCAGCCCAGGCGGTAGGCGGTGCCGGCGCTTCGGCGCGGACGAGAGGGTGAGAGAAAACGAGCCATCGGCGGCGGGTGATAGAGGCGAAAGACGCCCGCTGGGAAGCGGCGAATTCAGACCATCGCAATGACGCCCGATCGGGCCCCCAGCCGGCAGTCGAATTCCCCAGCCGACCTGCGCTCTGCTCAGCTCGCAGGCACCAGATTGCGATCGGTGGCCCGCCGCATCATGGCCTTCTGCACCTTCTCGAAAGCGCGCACCTCGATCTGGCGGACACGTTCACGGCTGACGGCGTAAACCTGGCTCAGCTCTTCAAGCGTCTTGGGATCGTCGGACAGCCGCCGTTCGGTGAGGATCTTGCGTTCGCGTTCATTGAGCCCGTCCATCGCCTCCAACAGCATCGCACGGCGCATGCCGGCCTCTTCTGCGTCAGCAACGGGTTCGTCCTGCAGGGGGCGATCGTCCTGCAGCATGTCCTGCCACTGACCCTCGCCGTCCTCATTGAACGAGATGTTGAGGCTGGCATCGCCGCCCATCATCATCCGCCGGTTCAGGTTGACAACTTCGGTCTCAGAAACGCCGAGTTTGGTCGCGATGATTTTCACATCCCTGGGGTGGAGATCGGAATCCTCATAAGCGTCGAGGTTCTTCTTCATCCGGCGCAAGTTGAAAAACAGCTTCTTCTGTGCGGC
>JANONQ010000370.1:0-2491 GCA_031420935.1 Novosphingobium sp.
GGCCACCGCGGTCGATCTCGCCAAATATAATATCCGCTGCAACTGCTATTGTCCCGGCTCGATCGACACGCCGATGATGCAGAAATATCTGGAAGTCGCCGAAGACAAGAAGGCGACCATGGATCTGCTTTGCGGCAGCCATCTTATCCCGCGCCTGGGCAAGTCAGAGGAAGTGGCAAAACTTGCCTGCTTCCTGGCCTCGGAGGATTCGTCTTTCATAACCGGTTCGGTTTACGCCGTCGATGGCGGTGCGCTGGCATGGCGCGGCTTGAACAATAGCTGAGGCGCAAGGCCACGCATCCGGCCTATCCCTTCAGCATGCATCCCAACGGCAATCCGCCTATTTCGGGGACAACCGGGCGGAGCAGCATGGGCGCCTGCCTGGCGCCGCCAAGCCGGCCTGGGCGGTGAAGTGCCGGAGACGACCTCGTCGCCGGGAGGTCAGTAACGCCCCCACACGAAGCGCGAGCTCAGCGCGAAGTTCCACACCGAACCGATGATGATGCCGGAGATCGCCGCAGGGTATTCGTGGAAGCCGAAGCGGACCAGCACTGCGGCAACGCCGACATTGGCCAGCAGGCCGACCGAACAGGTAAGCCCGAACTTGACCCAGCCGCGCAATAGCGGGATCAGGCCGATCAGCCGCTTGTCGGCATAGGTCAGTGCGTTGTTGAGCACGAAGTTGAAGGTCATGGCTACGATCGCCGCGACGGTCTGGCCGAGCTCGAACGCGGACACCAGATTGCCCTTGAACGAGCCGCCGAAGATCGAGAGAAATGTCGCCAGCACCGCCATGTGAACGACCACGCCGACCGCGCCAATGGTGCCGAACAGGGCGAAGCGGGTGGGAATGATCCGGCCCAGCCATTTGTCGTAGAGGCCGACGAGGAACTCGAACACCACGGTGCGGTCGAGCTTGCTTTCGCCTTCGGCTCGCGCCGAGAAATTCAGCGGAAATTCCTTGACCCTGAGCGGCTTGTCGACCGTCGCCAGGATGTCGAGCAGGATCTTGAAGCCGACGCCCGAGAGGCGGTGGGCATCAGCCCGCAAGGTTTCTGCCCGCAACATGAAATAGCCGCTCATTGGGTCGGACAGATCCACCCCGGTGACCTTGCGGGCCAGTGCATTGGCGAAGCCGGAGGCCTTGACCCGGTCGGGGCGGTTCCAGGCCTCGGTGCTCGCGCCCTCGGCAAAGCGCGAGGCATAGGCGAGGTCGTAGTCGCCGCTCTGCACGGCCGCCAGCATTCGCGGCAGCAGCGCCGGATCGTGCTGGTGATCGGCGTCCATCACTGCCACCACCGGGGCGGCGGTGGCGCACATTCCTTCGATCGCCGCCGAGGCGAGGCCGCGCCGGCCGATGCGCTGGATCACCCGGATGCGCGGGTCTTGCCCGTTGATCGCGCGTAGTTCGTCCGCCGTCCCATCAGGGCTGTCATCATCGACGAAGATCGCTTCCCAGTGGATATCGCCCAGCGCAGCATCGAGCCGTTCGACCAGCGAGCGCAGGTTCGCTCGCTCATTGAGTGTCGGCAGAACGATCGCAAGTTCGAGCGGCCGCGCGACTGGCTCGACTGCGAGCGCAGGGCGCGCCTGGATACCGTTGGCAGTTTTGCGCATCAGCGCTTCACTTTCGGCAACCTTCCGGCGTCACAGCCGGGCGAGCACGGCATCGCCGATGGCCGAAGTGCCGTGGCTGCCGCCGAGGTCGCGCCCGCGGATGCCGTCGGCCAGCGCCTGCGCCACCGCAGCCTCGATCCGCACTGCCTGCGCCTCAAGCCCGAAGCTATGGCGCAGCAGCAGCGCCGCCGAAAGGATCGTCGCCATCGGATTCGCCATATCCTGGCCGGCGATATCGGGCGCGGAGCCGTGGATCGGCTCGTACAGACCGAAGCTGCCCCCTGGTGTCGCCTTGGCGCCCATCGCAGCGGAGGCGAGCAGGCCGATCGAGCCGACGCACATGCTGGCCAGATCGGAAAGGATGTCGCCGAACATATTGCCGGTGACCATCACATCGAACTGGCCGGGGTTCTTAACCAACTGCATCGCGGCATTGTCGGCATACATGTGGCTGAGTTCGACGTCGGGATATTCGGCCGAGACCTCAATTACCACGTCGCGCCACAGCTGCGAGGTTTCCAGCACATTGGCCTTGTCGACCGAGCACAGCCTGCCGCCCCGCCCCATCGCCGAGCGGAAGGCGACATGGGCGATGCGGCGCACCTCGTCCTCGGCATAGGACATGATGTCATAGCCCTCGCGGCGGCCGTCCGGCAGGATGCGGATGGCCTTCTCGCCGAAATAGACGTCGCCGTTCGCTTCGCGGATGATCAGCAGGTCGATCGCCATGGCGATTTCGCGCTTGAGCGTCGACATGTCTTCCAGGCCCTCGAACACCTTGGCGGGCCGCAGATTGGCGAACAGGTTAAGTTCCTTGCGCAGGCCGAGGATCGCCTGCTCCGGGCGCAAATGGCGCTCAAGATGGTCGCAGCCG
>JANONQ010000371.1:0-3617 GCA_031420935.1 Novosphingobium sp.
AAGGTGCGCGATGAGGTGGATATGGCAGGCTGGCGGGCGGGGCGGTGAGCGACGAGCGAAGGGGTCAGGGGCGCTCCGCCAGCATTCCCCGGACCACCGGCTGCATTTTCTCGTCGAACTTTGCCAGAGCGGTGAAATTGCCCACGCTTTCGAAATGGGTGACCAATGCGCGCCCGTCCCAGCGGTGCAGCGCATAACCGGGCGGCTCGTCCCGGACCAGCGCGCGGCTATCCGGATGGCCGGGATCGATCGCCCGCAGGTCCAGCGCAATGGCTGGTGCCGAGGATGGACCGACAACGAGCGCCGCGCCGTTCCAGCGCGTGACAATCGGCCGGTGGAGGTGGCCGCACACGACCGCCTGGATCTGATCGTGGCCGCCTGTAGCCTCGGCAAACCGCGCGATCCATGGCTCGGCGGGATCGGGATCCATCCAGTCGATGCCCGTCACGAAGGGCGGGTGATGCATGGCGATCACGGTCGGTATGTCCTGGTGCGCCTGCAGCTGCGCGCTGAGCCAGGCTGCGCGCTCTGCGCAAAATGCGCCGCCATGACGGCCGGGCTCGGTCGTATCGAGCAGCAGCAGGCGCAGGCCATCTCGCGCGACGGCGTACTGGACGAAGCCGCCATCCTGTGGCGTGTCCGGAAAGGCCGCAAGCAGCGCGGCGCGGTTGTCGTGGTTGCCGACCATCGGCCAGACCGGAAACGGACAGTCGCGCACGGCTTCCGCCAGCCAGGCGAAGCTTTCGCCGTCACCCGATTCGGTCAGGTCGCCGGTCATCAGCAGCAGGTCGGGGCGGTTGGGACCGTTCGCCAGGCGATCCAGTAGCGCGCGCAGCCGCCGCCGATTGGCCTCGTCCGGGTTGCCCCGGTGGAAGCCGATATGGATATCGGTGATCTGCGCGATCAGCACCAGTGTCTCCCCACGGCGAACTGCAGCCAGCCTTTAGACAACATCGGTTACCAATTCTTGGATCGCGGTTTGCGCGGAGCGCCCGCGACCGGATGGTAGGTGTGGCACATCGCGCAACTCGAGGGAACTTCGGCCTTGCGGCTGCCTTCGCCAAGATGGCAGGTCCGGCAGGTGGCGATCCCCGGCAGCAGCAGATCGGTCGCGGAACCGGACTTCTCCGCCGCGTGGCAGGTGCTGCACTTCTCCTGGGCATGTGGTTTATGATTGAACCAGCCGTGCGCCATATAGCGCGAAACCAGTGTCACCGGCATGACCCCCGGCTTGCCGCCCTGCACGGCCGGCGTGTGGCATTCACCGCAGACGCCATCGCGCGACAGCGCCCGCCGGATCAGCCCCTCGCCGCTGAATGGTGCCGTGAAGTTGGCATGAAACTAGCCGCCGGCGGCATAGTCGCCGGGACGCCGCCGGCCGCTGACCAGGGTCGGGCTGAAGTCGGCCGCGCGCAGGTCGGCGATCATCTGGTCGACATCGCCGTGTTTCAGCGTGCGGAAAGTGGCGCCGACCTTGTCATAGGCCAGGCTGTGGCAGCCCTCGCAGTCGCGCTCCATGGCCACCGGCTTGAAGCGGATGCCGTCCTCGCCCGGGCGGTGGCAATCCTTGCAGGCGAGGCCCTTGCCATACCCCCGTTCGCTTGCCATCGAGGCGGCCATGCGCGCTGGCCCGCCCATCGGATCGAGATGGAGCTTGTGCGAAAATGCCAACCCGTTGTTCTCACGCGGACGGGCGTCGAGCGAAACCCGGCTTAGCCGGCGCGTAGCGGCATCGGTGACGATCCGGGCTGCGAATTGCGGGTGCAACTTGCCGAAGTCACCGGCATTGCCCAGCTTGGTGTCGCGCAGCCGTTCGCCCAGCGAGCCATGGCAATCGGCGCAGAACTGCTGCTGCGGCACTGCCATCCGCCCCGCACCCTCATGTTCGGTATGACAATCGACACAGCCGCCTGGGCCTGGCTTGCCGAAGCCAAGCGCGACGAATTGCAGGAAGCTCTCGCCCAGGGGCGGATTGGCCCGCGCGCCGGCGATGCGGGCGGCCGGGGCATGGTCATGCGCCTGCTTGTGGCACCCGGCGCAAGTTTCGTTTCGCACCGAGACGAAGGCCTTCACATGGCAGGCCTCGCAGCGATCCTCGAGGCCGTGGTGGGCGAGACTGAGCTTGCCCGGGCGCCAGCTGGCATCACCGATCACCGCCGCCTTGGCGTGAGCCTCGCGCAGCTGATGGCTGGCAATGGGCAGCGCCAGGAAGGGCGCCATGACCAGCAGCGCCGCCAGCCACGCGACCTTCCGCTTGCCCGGCAGCACTCCGGCGAGCGAAAAACTGCGCTTTTCGTCGAAATCGGCGGCGAGGATGCCCTTTTCCGCAATCCGCCGGATCGCCAGCAGAGCCGCGCCGTCGCTATCCTGCGAAACCGTGATGCGGAAACTGCCAAAGCGCAGTTCCGCCCCGGCGCGGCAATCGACCGTGGCGGAGCGCACCACTCTGCCATCCAGACCAAAGCCCAGTGTGCCCAGCGCCGAGACCGCGATGCTGTTGGCGTCCAGCCGAGCGATAGCGGCGTGGCGCGGTTCGACGCCAAGGTCAGGCAGATGGATAGCGTTGTCCGCCGCGCGGCCCACCGCCAGCTCGTTCCCGGCGACATCCCGGTCGCGGACGATCTCGCGCCCGTCAGCGGTCAGTTCGATCTGCCTGAGCCGGAAAGTCACGCCCCGCATTACCAGTAGTAAAACACGCTTACGATATGCGCCGTCAGCGCCGCGAGCAGCGCGACGGTTGCCGGCACATGGACATGCAGCCAGACCTCCAGCAGCGCCTTGAGCCGCAGGTGGCGGCGCAACCGCTCAAGCTGTACCCGGCGCCGGATCAGCAGCTTCTCGACCCGGCCAGCGGCCGCGTCGCCCGCATCGGCCAAACCCAGGCCGTCGATGGCCTGGCGCGTCGCGCAATCGGGATATCGGCCCGACAGCCGACGCCACAACCCCTGTTCAAACTCGCTTTGCGCCAGCGCGGCAATGACCAGATCGCTATCGGTGCGGGCCAGCGGCTGCGCGGCGTCGTGCAGCTGCCGGTCGATCGCGCGGATGGAGTCGATCATCTGGCCCTGGGTCATTTCCTCGCGGTTCTGGCTGAGCGCGGCCGGCAGAGTGGCATAGACCACAGTGCCGAAAATTCCCGACAGGATCACCAGCATCATCAGGCCGTAAGCCAGGCTGTGCACGTTCCAGCCGAACTGGAAGCCGGTGTGCAGCGTGGCGATCACGATCAGCGCGAGACCGAGGTAAACATGGGCCGAGGTCCAGGCCTTGAGCGACCAGCGGCCGCGCGTCATGGCGCGCTTGCGGATGCCGATCAGCGCCAGCCAGACGATCAGCAGCGCGGCCGTTGTCCCCAGCAGATAGCCGTACCAGCTGCCGCCATTGGCACGCGGCCGCACATCGGCGGCGATATAGCCGGCGAGCGCGACGAAACAGCTAACCACGGCGATCTTCAGCCAGCGAAAGCGGGCATGGCGCAGGAAGCCTTCGTGGCTGGTCGCCACCGGCCTGGCCGTAGTCGGCGCGGCAGCGGACGCGCGAACCATCAGCTTCCCTCCGCCATCCGGGCGACCGACAGGAAGCCTTCGGGTGCAACCCGGATCGCCGCCCCGGTCGGG
>JANONQ010000372.1:0-1766 GCA_031420935.1 Novosphingobium sp.
GGCACCGCGACGATGATCGAGGGCGTCGGTCTGCTTCAGGTGGCTGAGGAAGCCGTTCGGCGCCACGCGGCGGCTTACGGCGACAACCCGATCTACAAGACGATGCTCGATGTCGGCGGGATGTATGGCCTCCGCCTGCGCGGCGAGGAACATGCCTGGACAGCCGCGAACATCGCCAACCTGCAACATGCGGTGCGCGGCAACGATCCGAAGAATTACGCGGAATTCGCGGCATCGGTGAACGACCAGTCCGAACGGATGTTGACCATCCGCGGGCTGATGGCGCTGAAACCGGCGGATACTCCGCTCGATATCGCTGAGGTCGAACCGGCCAGCGAGATCGTCAAGCGCTTCGCCACCGGGGCGATGAGCTTCGGCTCGATCAGCCGCGAGGCGCATACCACGCTGGCGGTGGCGATGAACCGCATCGGCGGCAAGTCGAACACCGGCGAAGGCGGCGAGGAGGTCGATCGTTTCACCCCGCTGGCCAACGGCGATTCGATGCGCTCGGCGATCAAGCAGGTGGCTTCCGGCCGGTTTGGCGTGACCACCGAATATCTGGTCAATTCCGACGACATCCAGATCAAGATGGCGCAAGGCGCAAAGCCCGG
Source organism: Novosphingobium sp. (assembly GCA_031420935.1). Classification (GTDB taxonomy): domain Bacteria; phylum Pseudomonadota; class Alphaproteobacteria; order Sphingomonadales; family Sphingomonadaceae; genus Novosphingobium. Next base: position 612 of record JANONQ010000372.1, read on the forward strand.
CGAAGGTGGCCAGCTGCCCGGCCACAAGGTCGACAAGACCATCGGCAAGGTGCGCCATTCGACGCCGGGTGTAGGCCTGATCAGCCCGCCGCCGCACCACGACATCTATTCGATCGAGGATCTCGCCCAGCTGATTCACGACCTCAAGAACGTCAATCAGCGCGCGCGGATTTCGGTCAAGCTGGTCTCCGAAGTCGGCGTTGGCACGGTTGCGGCGGGCGTTTCGAAGGCCCGCGCCGATCATGTCACCATTTCCGGCTATGAAGGCGGCACCGGCGCCTCGCCGCTGACTTCGCTGACTCACGCCGGCTCGCCCTGGGAGATCGGCCTCGCCGAAACCCAGCAGACGCTGCTGCTCAACAATCTGCGCAGCCGCATCGCGGTGCAGGCGGACGGCGGCATCCGCACCGGACGCGACGTTGCCATTGCGGCGCTGCTCGGGGCCGACGAATTCGGCTTCGCCACCGCCCCGCTGATTGCGGCGGGCTGCATCATGATGCGCAAATGCCACCTCAACACCTGCCCGGTCGGCGTCGCCACGCAGGACCCGGTGCTGCGCGCGCGCTTTACCGGCCAGCCCGAGCATGTGATCAACTATTTCTTCTTCGTCGCCGAGGAACTGCGGGCCATCATGGCCGAAATGGGCTTCCGCACCGTCGGCGAGATGACCGGGCGGGTCGACCGGCTCGATGCCCGGCCGGCGATTACCCACTGGAAGGCGCAGGGCATCGACTTGGCCCGCCTGCTCCACCAGGTGCCGCAGGGCGACAGCCCCTCGCTGGGCTGGAGCGAAACGCAGGACCACGGCCTCGGCAAGGCGCTGGACCAGGAACTGATCGCGGCCTGCGCCGATGCGCTCGACCGGCGCCAGCCGGTGCGGATTGAACGGCCGGTGCGCAACGTCAACCGTACCGTCGGCGCGATGCTGTCGGGCGAAGTCGCCCGCCGCTACGGCCATGCCGGGCTGCCCGACAACACCGTCCATGTCCGCCTCACCGGAGTTGCCGGCCAGAGCTTCGGCGCCTGGCTGGCGCACGGAGTGACGCTCGATCTTACCGGCGATGCCAACGATTATGTTGGCAAGGGCCTGTCCGGCGGCCGGGTGATCGTGCGCCAGCCGGGCCATGTCGACCGCGATCCGGCGCAGAACATCAT
>JANONQ010000373.1:0-4530 GCA_031420935.1 Novosphingobium sp.
AAACGGGTACTCTCTGTCGCCACGCGGAATTTCGCCGGCTGGGCAATGCCGACGCCGCCGCCCATGGTAATGCCGTCCATGAAGGCGACCACCGGCTTTGGATAGGTGAACAGCAGATGGTTAAGCTGGTATTCGTCATAGAAGAATTTTGCTCCCGAAACGCCGTTGTCGGTGAGCGCGGAATTGCGCAGAAAGGCGACATCGCCGCCCGCGCAAAACCCGCGGCCCTCGCTGTGATCGATCACCAGCGCCTGGACGGCATCGTCACCCCGCCATGCGAGCAGCGCCTCGGTCATCGCGTGAACCATCGCCGCGGTCAGCGCATGGATCGCTTTGGGGCGGTTGAGCGTGAGGTAGCCGGCGGTGCCGTCGCAGCGGGTGATCAGTTCGTCGCCAAAGCTGTCCGGCGTCACTTGAGCAAATCCCGTCCCACGATCATCCGCATGATTTCGCTAGTCCCTTCCAAAATCCGGTGCACCCGCAAATCGCGCCAGAAGCGCTCGATCGGGTAGTCCTTGAGATAGCCATAACCGCCGAACAACTGCAGCGCCTGATCGACAATCTGCGAGCCGTTGTCGCTGGCGAGCCTCTTCGCCATCGCCGCGAAGCGCGTCTTGTCCGGCGCGCCGGCCGTCACCTTGGCGGCAGCCAGATAGAGCAGCGCGCGGGCCGCCTCGAGATCGGTGGCCATGTCGGCCAGGGTGAACTGGGTGTTCTGGAAATCGGCGATCGGCCTGCCAAACTGGTTGCGGTCCTTCACATAGGCAATTGCCTCATCCAGACAGCGCTGCGCCCCGCCAAGCGAACACGCGCCGATGTTGAGCCTGCCGCCATCCAGCCCGGCCATGGCGAATTTGAAGCCGTCGCCCTCCGCGCCGACGCGGCTGGCCACTGGCACATGCACGTTATCGAAATTCACCTGCGCGGTGGGCGAGGAATTCCAGCCCAGCTTCCGCTCGTTCGCACCAAAGCTGACGCCGTCCTGGTCTTTCTCGATCACCAGACAGGAAATGCCCTTGGCCCCGTTGTCGCTGGTACGGACCATGGTGACGTAGATATCGTTCACCCCGCCGCCGGTGGTGAATTGCTTGGTGCCGTTGACGATGTAGTGGTCGCCTTCGAGCCGCGCCGTGGTCTTCAACGCGGCGGCGTCGGAGCCGGAACCGGGTTCGGTCAGGCAATAGCTGCCAAGCTTCTCCATGCTCACCAACCCGGGCAGATAGCGCTGCTTGACGTCGTCGGCGCCGAACTTGTCGATCATCCAGCTGGCCATATTGTGGACCGAAATGAAGGCGGCCGTCGACGGGCAGCCATAGGACAGCGCCTCGAAAATCAGCACTGATTCCAGCCGCCCGAGCGCGATCCCGCCCATCTCCTCGGAAATGTAGATCCCCCCGAAGCCAAGCTCGCCCGCCTGCCGCACGACATCGCGGGGGAAGTGCTTTTCCTCGTCCCACTGCGCGGCATTGGGCGTGATCTGTTCGGCGGTGAACCGCCGCGCCATGTCCTGGATGGCGAGTTGGTCTTCGGTAAGTGCGAACTGGTCGGTCATGCTGGATCCGTAAAAAGGAAGGGGTTGGTTATGGTCAAGGCTCCATCGATGACCATGCCGTGCTGCATGTCCTCACTGAAAAGTGTTTCACATTCATCGAGAAGCGCAGCAGCGATGATCAAAGAGTCGTAGATGCCGAGCCTGTAGCGCTTCGCGACATCGCGGCCCCTTCGATGTAGCTCGACATCGATCGACCTGACGCTGGAAGCGAGACTGTTGATCACTGAAAGCGATTCTTCGATCTCCCGCCAAGGCATTCCTCGCTTCCTGAGGCTGACGTTAATAAACTCATTGAGCAATTGCACACTCACACTCGGACCGGCTTCAAGCAACAGCAATGCAGTGTCGCACTTTGGCCCCTCGGAGAGGGCATAGACAGCGATGTTGGTGTCGATCGCAAAGTCGGCGATCACCGAGCATTAGCCTCTTCACGGTCAAATTTCCAATCAGCAGGCAAGGGCCGCCGCAGCGCGGGGATGCGCTCCAATGCCTGCTCGCGCGTCAATTCCACGTCGCGCAAAGCCCGGTCCAACGCGCGCGAGTCTATCGCATCGCCTTCCTTGAGCTTGTGTTTGGCAACAATGTCCCGAGGCAAACGCACCGCCAGACTGTTGCCCCATTTGCCGATCTGCATCTTCATGGCGAGTCTCCGTATATCCGGCAGGATATCCAATCTTTGAAGTGAACGCAATTACCTTTCGAGTGAGCCATATCCTGGATGGCGAACTGGACTTCGGTGAGCTGGAATTGGTCGGTCATGGAATCATTCCCGCGAAGCCGCGATTTCGCTTTATGTGCAAGCCACACTGCGGATGATCATCGCCTCGTCATAGCCCACTGTCAGGCGCCCGTATTTGTAATCGGCCGTAACCGCCATCCCCGGCGCCACCCAGCGAATTTCCCGCGAATTGGTCACGCGCAGCAACTCCGCCCCTGTAGCGGCATCGGCCTGGCGCCCGATGAAGGCCTGGCCCGGCTCCGCTCGGCAGGTATCGCCGACCGGGCGAGAGGGTGCGGCCATGCCATCGCCGGGCACCGTCACGCATCCGGCCAGCGAAACGAGAATCCCCAGCAGTCCGCCAAAGCGTGCGCGGCGCATCATCATGCTTCCTTCTCCATCGGATTTAACTACGCCGGCAGCCTCCCTGCTCTCACCCCAGCGCCGCCATGATTTCCTTGCCGAACAGCGCCTCGTCGCTGGGGATCACCTTGGTCTGGGCGAGCGGCTTGGACACCCAGGTCTCGTTGATCAGATCGCGCCAGGTGATGTTGTTGTTGGTCGCATTGCCGCCCCAGCTGCCGCAGCCGAGCGAGAAGGTCTGGCGCATGCCGTTCCACAGATTGCCTGAATTGGACGCGGCTTGCGGCTGGTTGACCATCACCCGGCTAGTGTAGGTCTGGTTCGCCAGCTTCATGATGTTGGCATCGCTGGTCGAATAGATGCCGCAGCTGTGGCCCCGGCCCTGGTAGCCCTGGATGCCGTTGGTCAGCGCGATCGCCTCGTCGATGTCTTTGGCGCGGTAAAGCGCCATCGTCACTGTCATCTTCTCGCCGGAGAAGGGATAGTCGGGGCCGTAGCCGGTTTCTGGGACGATGAAAAACTTCGTGTCTTCCGGCACGTCGAAGCCGGCGAACTTGCCGATGAACTGCGGCGTCTGCGCGACGATCTTGGCGTTGATCACCCCATCGACCCACAGCGAGGCCTGCAACTTGGCCTTCTGCTGGTTGTTTAGCACCAGTCCGCCCTTGTCCTTCAACTTGGCGAGCATCGGCTCGTAGATCGCATCAAGCAGGATCACGCTGTTGTCGGACGAGCAGGACGCCGCCAGGTCGAGTGTCTTCGACATGCGGATTTTCTCGGCCGCATCATCCAGATCGGCGGTGTCGTCCACCGTGATCACGGCATTGCCCGCGCCGACGCCAAGCGCCGGTGTGCCCGAGCTGTAAGCTGCAATCACCATCGGCGCACCGCCGGTGGCCAGGATCCGGTCGCACTGCTTCATCAGCTCGTTGGTCTTTTCGACCGAAGGCGATTCAATGGCTATCACCAGATCGGCGGGCGCGCCGAGCTTGACCAGGGCATCGCGCATCAGGTCGCAGATCAGCTTGTTGGTCAGCTTGGCGCGCGGATGCGGAGCGATGATGATCGAGTTGCGGCCCTTGACCGCCGAGATCGCCTTGATCACCGGCGTCGCCTCGGGGTTGGTCGAGGGCGACAGCGCGCCGATCACGCCGATCGGCTTGGCGATCTTGACGAGATTACGCTCAAGGTCCTCCTCGATCACGCCGACCGACTTGTCGTCGATGATGTCCATCAGCGTGGCGCGGGTCTTGCGGAATATCTTGAGGTACTTGCCATCGTAATTGCCGAGCTGGGTTTCCTCGACAGTGTGCCGGGCGATCATTTCGGCGACATCCTGGCGCGCTACAGCATAGACCATGCCGCGGATCAGGCGGTCGACCTGCTCTTGCGTATAGTTTTCGATCTGCGCCTGCGCCGCGCGGCTGCGGGCAACGAGCTGGGCGACATCGCGGGCTTCGGGCGTGTCGGCGATAGATTGAGCGGCGGCCATGATCTTCCTCGAGGTTTCGGGTCCGTCAGCACCGACCGCTGCGGGACGGTGTGGCCGGACACATTTAATCGAACGATTATTTCCCTGCACTTGTGACCGGTTTCAGGCAAGATGATTCGCCTTTTGCATACGCGGCAAGCAACTCGCCTGTTGCCCTGTTTCACCGGCTTCTGCATGAGGGCGGGGAAGGCAAGCAGCGGCACGGAGAAAAATCGCGTGAGTGGTATGGCAATAGATCAGACTAAATTCCGCGAGGTGCTAGGCAGCTATCCGACCGGCGTCTGCGCAATCACCGCGCTGGCCCCGGACGGGACGCCCGCCGGCTTCGTGGTCGGCACCTTCATCTCGGTTTCGCTCGATCCGCCGCTGGTCGGCTTCCTGCCCGACAAAAGCAGCTCAAGCTGG
>JANONQ010000374.1:0-6763 GCA_031420935.1 Novosphingobium sp.
CGGGCGGGATCGCGGGCGCCATTCCGGCTGGCACTTTCTCGGCCAACGCGATAAACGCCGATCTTGTCGCGCGGACGATCGCGCTCAATGGTAACGCCCGGCTGCGCATGGCGCCCGGCAAGCTGAGGATGCCGTGATGGCCGCGAGCGTGAAGGCAGTTCGGTCGCTTCGTTCCCAGGCACTCCGTTCGGCGCTGGCCGGATTTGCGCTTGGCACGGCTTTGGTGGCGCTGGGGCAGGCCGGCGCGCAGGCGATCGCCGGCCATAACAGCAACGCGCCGGTCAACTATGCCGCAGACCGCATCGAGCTGCAGGACCGGCAGAAGCGCGTCGTTCTCTCGGGCAATGTCGACATCACCCAGGGGGGGCTGCGGGTTCGCGCGGCGCGCACCACAGTCGCCTATTCCGACACTGGTTCGCTAAGTATCCAGCGGCTCGATGCAACCGGCGGCGTCACGGTCACCCGCGGCGACGAAAGCGCGACCGGCGACGTCGCGATCTACGATTTCAACCGCCGGATCATCACCATGGCCGGCGGCGTCGCCCTGCGCCGCGGCGGCGACACGCTCAATGGCGGGCGGCTGGTGATTGACCTCGCCAGCGGCGTTTCCAGCGTCGATGGCCGCGCCGGCGGCTCATCCTCGGCGCTGGGCACGACCAGCACCAGCAGCGGCGGCCGCGTGACGGGATCGTTTTCGGTTCCGAAGCGGGACTAACGGCAAGCGCGGACCGACCCGTGGACCAGCCCGCGCTGCGCCGCATCCTGATCGGCCTGACTGTCAAGGAGCCGACCGAGCTGGCCCGGCTTTCGGCAAAAGACTGGGTTCGGCTCGACGCCATGGCGGCCCAGCACCGGCTGCAACCCTTGCTGCACGCATTCCACCGCGATGACGGGCGAATCACCGGCGATATCCGCGCCGGCTGGCGGGCGGCGCATCGCAGCGCGGCGATGGTCTCGCTGGCGCAACAGGCGGACCTTGCCGAGACTGCCGCCCTGCTCGAAGCCAGAGGCTTTGCCCCGATCGCGCTGAAGGGCAGCTATCTCGCCTGGCATGCCTATCCCGAACCGGCGCTGCGGCCGATGCGCGACCTCGATCTGCTGGTCGAACCGGAGACCGTGGTCCCCGCGTTCGGCTGCCTGCAGGCGGCGGGCTACCGGCTGGGCGAAGCACCCGAGATGCCGCTGGCCGACATCGTCCGGCTGGAGAAGCACCTGCCAGTGCTGATCGCGCCGCGCGGGACGCCGGTCGAGCTGCATCACCGGCTGTGGGAGCCGAGCGGCAGGCTCGACCACGCGACCCCCGCCCCCGCCGAGGCGGACATCCGGCAGCGGGCCATTCGTCTCGCGGGCATCGCCTTTCCCGCGCCGGAAGACACGCTGGCGCATCTGATCGTCCACGCGGTCTACGGCCACCGGCTGGACTGCGGTCCTCTGGTGCTCAGCGATCTGCGCTTCCTAGCGCAAGGGCAAGTGATTGACTGGGATCGTTTTTGGGGCCGCGCCGAGCGTAAAGGCTGGGCCGGAGCTGCCGGACTGCTGTTCGCGCTGGCGCGGCTGCCGCTCCCACGGCAGTCGCTGGAACCGCCATCCGCTCTCCTCGCCCTCGCACCCGACCTGTTGCTGCAGAACCTCGGGACAAGGCAGAGCGCCGGCTTCGGCGCGGCGGTCATCACCGGGGGTCCGGCTGCGCTGCTGCGCCGGTTGACCGGGAAACGGCAAGCTACAGGCGTCGTTGCCGCGCGCCGCGATATGGCGGGTGAAGGCGGCGCGCTCGGCTGGGCCTGGTCGCGGCTTAGGCGTACCGTAGGCGATCTGGCGAGCGGCGAGGTTCGCCGGCAATCGCGCGATCTCGCGCGCCTCAGCCGCTGGCTGGGCAGCAACCCATGAATTCGGCCCGCGATTGCGCTTGCCCCATGGGGCAACTGCGTTAGACCGCAAGCAATGCCTGGGGGCATCGCTCCAGCGGTTTCACACTACACGGGTTTGCACAGCGCATGGTTGAAGCTTCGGGCAAAGTCGCGCTGGTTACCGGGGTCACCGGTCAGGACGGTGCCTATCTGACGCGCCTGTTGCTCGAGAAGGGCTATACCGTACACGGCATGAAGCGCCGCTCATCCTCGTTCAACACCGGCCGGATCGAGGACATCTACGAAGACCCGCATGTCGAACATCAGCGGCTCCACCTGCATTACGGCGACCTTACAGACGCGACTAATCTCATCCGCATCGTCCAGGAAGTGCAACCTGACGAGATATACAATCTGGCGGCGCAAAGCCATGTGCAGGTTAGCTTCGAGACGCCCGAATACACCGCCAACGCCGATGCCGTCGGCACCTTGCGCCTGCTCGAGGCGATCCGCATTCTCAAGCTGGAGCAGCGGACCCGGTTTTATCAGGCCTCGACCAGCGAGCTTTACGGTTTGGTCCAGCAGGTGCCGCAGCGCGAGACCACGCCGTTCTATCCGCGTTCGCCCTACGCCGTTGCCAAGCTCTACGCCTACTGGATCACGGTCAATTACCGCGAGGCTTACGGCATTCACGCCTCGAACGGCATCTTGTTCAATCACGAAAGCCCGCTCCGCGGCGAAACCTTCGTCACCCGCAAGATCACCCGCGCCGCAGCCGCCATCGCGCTTGGCCGGCAGGAGCGGCTCTACCTCGGCAATCTGTCCGCCCGCCGCGATTGGGGCCATGCGCGGGAATATGTCGAGGGCATGTGGCTGATGGTTCAGCAGGACGAGCCCGACGATTATGTGCTGGCAACCGGCGAAACGACCACCGTGCGCCAGTTCTGTCAATGGGCCTTCGAAGACGCCGGCCTGCCGATCGAATTTCGCGGTGAAGGTGCCGAGGAAAAGGGCTTTTGCCGGGCGAACGGCACGTGCCTGATCGAAGTCGACCCACGCTATTTCCGGCCGACTGAAGTGGATGAGCTGGTCGGCGACCCAAGCAAAGCCCACCAGCAGCTTGGCTGGCGGCACAAGACCAATGTGCGCGAACTGGTCCGCGAAATGGTGGCGTCCGATCTGATCGTGATGCGCGAAGCGCCCATGAGCCGAAGAGCATGAGATGAAGGACGAAGTACCCGGTAACTTGCCGTCTTATTCCCCGGATCGCGGGCAGTTCCGGTTGCGGGGGAAAAGGGCTCGGAGCTTGACAAAGATCAGGCCGACGATTCTGGCATTGCCGTTTCTGAAATTGCTTTCTCATAGGCAGATTGTCGAGGTCGAGGGACTTAAGCTCTATCTCGATCCGACCACACATCTCGGCCAGTCGATCATTAATCACGGAACTTACGAAGCCGAAACCATCCGCCTCTTCCGCCAACACGTCAAGGAGGGGGATGTAGTTCTCGATATCGGGGCAAACGAGGGGTTCTTCAGCGCCTTGGCCAAGGAGCTGGCGGGGCCGACTGGCCGCGTGATCGCCATCGAACCGCAAGGCAGGCTCCAAGATATATTGGAAATCAACTTGGCGCTGAACGGCGGGGCCCAGGCAAGGGTCGTCAAGGCGGTTATCGGCGAAGAGGATCAGGGCACGGTGGACATCAATCTCTACCCATCCAGCAACACGGGAGCGACAAGTGTTGTTCGCCGTTACCGTTTCGGAGCGAAGACGGAGGCTGTGCGCACGCGCACGCCGGCTTCGTTGCTAGCAGAGTTCGACTGCTGCGCTTTCGATTTCGTGAAGATAGACGTCGAAGGCTACGAGCCGGAGGTGGTGCGCTCACTCGCTCCGCTGCTTGAGCAAAAGCAGGTTGGGAAGTTGCTACTCGACTACCACGAAAGCATATTGCGTATGCGCGGCATCGACCCTGTCATCACCCATGAACTCGTGCTCAAGAGCGGGATGCGGGCAACGGAAGGCATGATCGGCTCCGGTTATGTTCTGTATGCCAGAGATTAGCATTCCTTCCCGATGACATTTTCACTTGCAGGGAAGTCGATTTTCGTCGCGGGCCACGGCGGCATGGTTGGCTCAGCCATCGTCCGGCGGCTCGCCGGCGAGCAATGCGAGGTGCTGACCGCGCCGCGTACCCTCGATCTGCGCGAACAGGCGCAGTCGCGCGATTGGTTCGCCGCCAACCGGCCCGAGGTGGTGGTGGTCGCGGCCGCCAAAGTTGGCGGCATCCTCGCCAATGACAGCTATCCTGGCGAATTCCTCTACGACAATTTGATGATCGAGGCGAATGTCATCGAGGCCGCGCGGCAGCATGGCACCGCCAAGCTGCTGTTCCTCGGCTCGTCCTGCATCTATCCCCGGCTTGCCCCCCAGCCGATCGCCGAGGAGGCGCTGCTCACCGGGCCGCTGGAGCCGACCAACGAATGGTACGCGCTTGCCAAGATCGCCGGGATCAAGCTGTGCCAGGCCTATCGCCGCCAGTATGGCTGCGATTTCATCAGCGCCATGCCGACCAATTTATACGGCAGTGGCGACAATTTCGATCTAGAGAGCTCCCATGTCCTGCCCGCGCTGATCCGCAAGGCGCATGAGGCGAAGCTGTCCGGCGCGTCCGAAATGGTCGTATGGGGAAGCGGGGTGCCCTTGCGCGAATTCCTCCATGTCGACGATCTCGCCGACGCCTGCGTCTTTCTGCTGCGGCGGTACTCGGATGAAAGCCACATCAATGTCGGCTCAGGCAGCGAGATTTCGATCCTCGACCTCGCAGCCATGGTCGCGCGCATCGTTGGCTATGAGGGCGCCATTCTCTGCGACCCGTCCAAGCCCGATGGCACGCCGCGCAAGCTAATGGATTCCGGTCGTCTCGAAGCGCTGGGCTGGCGGCCGTCGATCGCTCTAGAAGATGGCATCGCCGATGTTTACCGCCGCTTCCGTACCGGCGCGGCATGACTACCGGCCTCGCAGCGCCATTGCGCCTGCTGGTAATCGGGCTGAACTACACGCCCGAGCAAGTCGGCATCGGCCCCTATACCGCCGGGCTTTGCGAGGCACTGGCGGGGTTCGGCCACACCGTCGAGGTGGTGGCGGGCGCGGCCTATTATCCGGAATGGCGGCGCCATCCCGGACAGCCGCGCTCCGGCCAGCGGTGGGTCGAGAACGGCGTCGGCGTCACCCGCTGCCGTCATTTCATCCCGGCGCGGCCGACCGGCCTGAAGCGCATTCTCCACCTTGCCTCGTTTTCCCTGGCTGCCCTGATCCCCGCCCTGCGCACGGCGCGGCGCTTGCGTCCCCAGGTGGTGTTTACCGTCGCACCCTCGCTGCTGGGCGTGCCGATTGCCTGGCTCGCGGCGAGAGTAGCCCGAGCGAAGCTGTGGATCCATGTTCAGGACTTCGAAGTGGAAGCAGCCTTCGCCACCGGGCTGATGGGGGGAAATCTGCTGTCCCGGATTGCGCGAGACTTTGAGAACCGGCTGCTCGGGCTGGGCACCATCGTCTCGGCGATCAGCCCGCAGATGGTGGCCCGCCTGGAGGCCAAGGGGGTGCCGCCGGCGCGCGTTTACGAACTGCGCAACTGGGCCAATGCGAGCTTCGCACCCGATCCCGAAGACGCCGACCGGTACCGCCGGGAATGGCAGCTCGGCACCCGCAAGGTGGCGCTCTATTCGGGCAATATCGCCAACAAGCAGGGGATCGAGCTGGTCGTCGCGGCGGCGCGGCTGCTGCAGGCGCGCGAGGATTTGGTGTTCGTCATCTGCGGCGAGGGACCGAACCGGGAGCGGCTGGCAGGGCTGTGCGCCGGGCTCGGCAATGTCCAGCTGCACGGTCTCCAGCCTGCCGAGCGGATGGGGGGGCTGCTGGCGCTCGCCACCGTCCATCTGCTCCCGCAGATTCCCGCGGCGGCCGACCTTGTGCTGCCCTCCAAGCTCACCAACATGCTGCTTTCGGGCAAGCCGGTCGCGGCGACGGCAAGCCCCGGCACCGGTCTGGCCGGGGAAGTGGAGGGCTGCGGCATCGTCACCGCGCCGGGAGACGCCGCTGCCTTCGCCGCCGCAATCGCCAGGCTGGCCGACGATTCGGACCTAGCCGCGGCGCTGGGGCAGGCCGGTGCCCGCCGTGCCGGCGAGCGCTGGAACCGCGAGGCAATCCTGCGCCGTTTCGAAGCAAGGCTCGGCAAGCTGATATGAAGTCTTTCGCAATCCGATTGGTCGGGCTTATGAAGCCGGCGAGCGCGCCGGAGCGCCGAGCACCGCACTGCAAGGAGTGAGCCGGTGAAGGCAGTGATATTATGCGGCGGCCAGGGAACGCGCATCCGCGATGTCGCCGACGATATTCCCAAGCCAATGATCCGCATCGGCGAGCGGCCGATCCTGTGGCATATCATGCGCATCTATGCCGCCGCCGGGATCGAGGACTTCGTCCTGTGCCTTGGGTACAAGTCGTGGTCGATCAAGGAATATTTCCTCAATTTCCACGCCCAGATCGGCGACATCACGATCTGCCCCGGCAAGCCGGGCGAGATCGCCTTCGACCATGGCGAATTTCCCGAACGCAATTGGCGGATCGAACTCGCCGAGACCGGGCTCGCTTCGCAGACCGGGGCACGATTGTGGCGGGTGCGTGACCGGCTGCGCGGCAGCGAGCTGTTCTGCATGACCTATGGCGACGGGGTTGCCGATATCGACATCGGCGCGGTCGTCGACTTCCACCGCAGCCATGGCCGGATCGGCACCGTCACCGGCGTGCGCCCGGCAGGCCGCTTCGGCGTGATGACCTTCGCCGGCGCGGAACAGGGCGGCAAGGTCACATCCTTTGCGGAAAAGCCGCAGGCCGGCGAAGGGCTGATCAACGGCGGCTTCTTCGT
>JANONQ010000375.1:0-4975 GCA_031420935.1 Novosphingobium sp.
ACCGCTATGACGAAGACAGCTATCTGCTCGGTCGGGCTTGCGGCATGATCACCATCTATCACCTCGGCGTTTCCCAATCCGATCGCATCGTGTGGTTGATGGAAGAGCTGGGCTTGCCGTACCAGCTTGAGTGGTTCGATCGCGGCGAGGATAATTTAGCACCGCCGGAGTATCTTGCTTTGCATCCGGCTGCGATGGCTCCGGTGATCAAGGACGGCCAACGGGTCCTCGCCGAGTCTACGGCCATTATCCAGTACATCGCACACAAGCACGGAGGCGGCAGGCTGACAGTAGAGCCAAATTCCGAACACTATGCCGATTATCTGTACTGGATTCAGTTCAACAACAACGCTCAATGCGACTTTTTTATAAAAGCAGCCGTCGAAAGTGCCGCCCCGGGCCATGATGGCGGGCTTATTGGGAAGGTGTCGCGACGACGCACAAGTGGTCTGTTCAGGCAGATGAACGAGCATTTGGCAAAGCACACTTATCTTGCCGGCGAAGAATTCACGCTTGCTGATCTGATGTCCGGTTTTGCTGTTACGACACTGCCGGCGCTCACCGGCGCTAACACGATCGACGGCCTTCCCAACATCCAGCGCTATGCACATCAAATTACCCAACGTCCTGCCTGGCAGAGGGCCATGGACATTGCCGGCCCGCAGGCCAAACGCCCCGGATGACAGGTCCACGCGACTTCAGGAACTCATGGAACATGGCTGGACCCGCTCTGAAATGACTGCGCCACTCCAGGCTTGGGATACGTCCAATACCAAAGCGATTGGCCGCGTTCGCTGCGGCGGTGGGGCGAGCCTGAAGATTTTGGCGGGGTCGCAGTCTACCTGGCTGCAGGTGCCTCGCGCTTCCACACTGGCGATACGTTGGTTATTGACGGGGGCTACACTGTCTTCTGACGGCTACACCGTCTTCTGCGTAGTACTGATGAAGTTTGAGCGTGCATACAAGCAGCGCCCTTATCAGACCTGTGCGCGGGTAAGTCTCATAAGCACTACTTTGGCAAGAATGTGATTATCACTCCCACTCGATCGTCCCCGGCGGTTTGCTGGTATAATCGTAAACCACCCGGTTGATCCCCTTTACCTCGTTGATGATCCGCGTCGCCACCCGGCTGAGAAACGCGGCATCGAACGGGTAGATGTCTGCGGTCATGCCATCGGTCGAGGTTACTGCGCGCAGTGCGCAGACGTTGTCGTAGGTGCGGCTGTCGCCCATCACGCCGACGGTGCGCACCGGCAGCAGGACGGCGAAGGCCTGCCAGATCGCATCGTACAGTCCGGCGCTGCGGATTTCGTCGAGGTAAACCGCGTCGGCCTTGCGCAGGATATCGCAGCGCTCGCGGGTGACTTCGCCGGGGATGCGGATGGCGAGGCCGGGGCCGGGGAACGGGTGGCGGCCGACGAAGATCTCTGGCAGGCCAAGCTCACGGCCAAGTTCGCGGACCTCGTCCTTGAACAATTCGCGCAAGGGTTCGACCAGCTGCATGTTCATCCGCTCGGGCAGGCCGCCGACGTTGTGGTGGCTCTTGATCGTCACCGAGGGCCCGCCGGTGAAGGACACCGATTCGATCACATCGGGGTAAAGCGTGCCCTGAGCCAGGAATGCGGCGCCGCCGATCCCCCGCGCCTCCTCCTCGAACACGTCGATGAAGGTCTTGCCGATAAATTTGCGCTTGGCCTCGGGGTCGGTGATGCCGGCCAGGCCGCTGAGGAACAGCGTCGAGACATCCTTGTGGATCAGCGGAATGTTGTAATGGCCGCGGAACAGCGAGACGACCTGCTCGCTTTCGCCGAGGCGCATGAGGCCGTGGTCGACATAGACGCAGGTCAGCTGCTCGCCGATGGCTTCGTGGATCAGCACCGCGGCAACCGCGGAATCAACGCCGCCGGAGAGGCCGCAGATCACCTTGCCCGATCCCACCTGCGCGCGGATTTCGGCGATCTTGGTCTTGCGGAATTCGGCCATGGTCCAGTCGCCGGCAAGGCCGCAGACATGGCGGACGAAGTTCTTGAGCAGCTTGGCGCCGCCGGGCGTATGCACCACTTCCACGTGAAACTGGGTGGCGTAGATGCGCTTCTCGTCGTTGGCGATGACGGCAAAGGGTGAGCCCTCGCTTGCTGCGACCGGGCGGAAACCGGGAGCGAGCCGGGTTACCCGGTCGCCGTGGCTCATCCACACCTGATGCGTCTCGCCATCGGACCACAACCCGTCGAACAAAGCGCAGGAATCGGAGATTTCGATGAAGGCGCGGCCGAATTCGCCGGCATCGCCCGGCAGCACTTCGCCGCCAAGTTGGTGCATTAGCGCCTGCTGGCCGTAGCAAATGCCGAGCAGCGGCAAGCCGCTCGCCAGAATTTCGTCCGGAATGCGCGGGCCGTCCGGATCGAGCACCGAGGCGGGGCCGCCCGACAGGATGATGCCCTTTGGCCGCATCCGCTCGAATGCCGCCGCAGCGCTGCCGAACGGGGCAATTTCCGAATAGACCCCGGCTTCGCGCACGCGCCGCGCGATCAGCTGCGTCACCTGGCTGCCGAAATCGACGATAAGGATGGAATCCGAGGGCTGGATGGTCATGGCGGGGCGATAGGGCGCGCGGATTTGCCTGTCCAGTCCGGGCCTGAAAGGCCGGGAGCCGGCGCGTCGTAGCAGTGATAAGCTACCATTTGAAAACATAGTTACGCTTATAATTGCGTTTTTTGCAAAGGTAATTGTCCTCTTTGCACGGGAAATTCTTAGCAAATCAGTTATGTTGCATGTGCGAAGCAACTTTCGCGAGCTTCGCAAACCAGAGGGAATTGCTATGACGCGTTTTCTACACAATGCGCTCGGCCTCGCGGTCGCGCTCGGTACCGGCGGCTTGATGGTCGCGATGGCACTCGTCTGATTATGAATGATAAATCGCGCCGGCCCCGCGCCTGATCCTGCTTTGCCAGCGGCATCTGGCCGGGGCCTGAGGGCAGATCCGCCGCTGCTTGATTTCGCTAGCCTAGGCCGGCACTGTCTGGCTTTCCTGTGGATGGAACCGGGCGAAACGGCTTTCTCAACCGGCCGTGAGTGCCTATAGGCTGGGCATGGCCAGCACTCCCCCCAACACGCCCGACGATACCCCTCCGACCATTCCCGCTAACGTCCCCAACGCCAATGCTTACGGGGCCGATCAGATCAAGGTGCTCAAGGGCCTCGACGCGGTGCGCAAGCGGCCCGGCATGTATATCGGCGATACAGACGATGGCTCCGGCCTGCACCACATGGTATTCGAGGTTTCCGACAACGCCATCGACGAGGCGCTGGCGGGACACTGCGACCTGGTGCTGATCGAACTCAACCCTGACGGCTCGGTTTCGGTCGAGGACAATGGCCGCGGCATCCCGACCGGGATCCACTCCGAGGAGGGCGTTTCCGCCGCCGAAGTGATCATGACCCAGCTGCACGCCGGCGGAAAGTTCGAGAACACCTCCGACGATAACGCCTACAAGGTTTCCGGCGGGCTCCACGGTGTCGGCGTCTCGGTGGTCAACGCCCTGTCCGAATGGCTCGAGCTCACCATCTGGCGCGACGGCGAGGAGCACTGGATGAAGTTCGCCTATGGCGATGCGGTCTCCCCGCTGATCCTTCGCGGCCCGGCACCAGCAGGCAAGAAAGGCACCCGCGTGACCTTCCTCGCCTCGACCGACACGTTCAAGAACGTCACCGAGTTCGATTTCGAAAAGCTCGAACACCGCTACCGCGAGCTCGCCTTCCTCAACTCAGGGGTGCGCATCCTCCTGCGCGACAAACGCCATGCCGACGTTGCGGAGCACGACCTGTTCTACGAGGGCGGCATCGGCGCTTTCGTAGCCTATCTCGACCGCAACAAGACACCCTTGCTGCCGAATCCCGTCGCCATTTCCGCGGAGCGCGACGGCATCGGCATCGATGTCGCGCTCGAATGGAACGACAGCTATTACGAAAACGTCCTCTGCTTCACCAACAACATCCCGCAGCGCGACGGCGGCACGCACCTTGCCGCCTTCCGCGCCGCGCTGACCCGGACGATAAACAATTACGCCGAGAAATCGGGAATCCTGAAGAAGGAGAAGGTCAGCCTCACCGGCGACGATATGCGCGAGGGACTGACCGCGATTGTCTCGGTCAAGCTGGCCGATCCCAAGTTTTCATCGCAGACCAAGGACAAGCTGGTTTCCTCCGAAGTGCGCCAGCCGCTTGAAAGCCTGATGGCTGACCGGATGAGCCAATGGCTCGAAGAGAACCCCGCGCACGCCCGCGCCGTGATCGGCAAGATTATCGATGCCGCCGCCGCGCGCGAGGCCGCCAAGAAAGCGCGCGAACTCACCCGGCGCAAGGGCGCGATGGACATCGCCAGCCTGCCCGGCAAGCTCGCCGACTGTCAGGAGCGCGATCCCAGCAAATGCGAGCTGTTCCTGGTCGAAGGAGATTCCGCCGGCGGTTCGGCCAAGCAGGGCCGCGACCGTAATATCCAGGCGATCCTGCCGCTCAAGGGCAAGATCCTCAATGTCGAGCGGGCAAGGTTTGACCGGATCATTTCATCGAAGGAAGTCGGCACGCTGATCCAGGCGATGGGCACCGGCATCCGCGACGAATTCAACCTCGCCAAGCTGCGTTATCACAAGATCGTCATCATGACCGACGCCGATGTCGATGGCGCCCATATCCGCACTCTGCTGCTTACCTTCTTCCACCGGCAGATGCCCGACATCATCCGCGCCGGCCATTTGTTCATCGCCCAGCCGCCGCTCTACAAGGTCGCCAAGGGCCGCAGCGAAGTTTACCTCAAGGACAACGACGCGCTTGACCGCTATCTGGTCGAGGCGGGGCTCGCCGGGCGGGTGCTGGAAACCGCAGGCGGCGCGCGCGGCGGGGCAGAGCTCGCCGGGCTGGTCGAACACGCGCGGCGGATGCGCAGCCTGATGGGCTTCGTGCCGCGCCGCTACGATCC
>JANONQ010000376.1:0-2993 GCA_031420935.1 Novosphingobium sp.
CCGGCTCGAACCGTTCGCCGAATTCGGTATCGTCATGCTGCTGTTTTCCGTCGGGCTGGAGCTTTCACTGGCCCGGCTGTGGTCGATGCGGCGCGGGGTGTTCGGGCTCGGCTCACTGGAAATGCTGGTGTCGGCGGCGCTGATGACGGCCGTTCTCGTCGCCACGGGAATGAGCGTTTCCGGCGCGCTTGCCCTGGGGCTGGCACTGGCGATGTCGTCGACCGCGCTGGTGCTGCGCATTACCGACCAGCGCACGCCGGTCGGCCGGGCGGCGCTGTCGATGCTGCTGTTCGAGGATCTCGCGCTGGTGCCGATCATCTTCCTGCTCGGCGCGATGGCACCCGGCAGCCCGGATGGAACCGTGGGCGGGGTTGTGCGCCCGATTGTGCTCGGCCTGCTGGTGGTGGCGGCGCTGTTCGCCTTTGGCCGGGTGCTGCTGCCCCGTCTGTTCGCGCAGGCGGCGCGGACCAAGAGCCCGGAGCTGTTCCTCGCGCTCAGCCTGGTGGTGGTGATAATCGCCGCACTGGCCACGGCCGCCGCCGGCCTCTCGCCAATCGTCGGGGCCCTGATTGCCGGGCTGCTGATCGCCGAAACCGAATATTACGGCGAGGTTGAGGCGATCACGGCGCCGTTCAAGGGGCTCGCGCTGGGCGTTTTCCTGATTACCGTTGGCATGGCGATTGATCTCTCTGCGATCTGGGCGAATCTGATGCCGATCCTTGGCGCGACCGCCGGCGTGCTGCTGCTGAAGGCGATTGTCACCGGTGTCCTGCTGCGCCTGATGGGCGCCCGCCCGGGCACCTCGACCGAGACTGGAATCCTGATGGCAAGCCCTTCGGAAACCACGTTGATCGTGCTGGCGGCGGCGGCTAGCGCGCGGCTGATCGATGCGCCGACTGCCGAGTTCTGGCGGACCGTCACGGCGATCGGCCTCACAGTGACGCCGCTGCTGGCGCTGATCGGCCGCCGGCTTGCGCGCCGGGTCGACGAATCCGGGCCGCCAGAGGAGGAGGAACCTGGCGAGCGGCGGGCGATTATCGTCGGCTTCGGCCGGGTCGGGCGGCTGGTGGCCGATATGATGAAAACCCACGGCCAGCCCTATATCGCCATCGACGCTGATACCGACCTGATCCGCGAGGCGAAAAAGTCCGGCTACCGCGCCACCTTCGGCGATGCCGCCAATGCCGCAAGCCTGGCGAGACTGGGCGTTGACACCGCCTCCGCAGTGATCCTGACGATGGACGAGCCGGTTGCCGCCCAGCAGCTGGTCAAGCGGCTCCGGGGCCAGTTCCCCACTCTCCCGATAATCGCCCGCGCCCGCGATCCCAGCCACGCGGCGCAGCTCTACCGCGCCGGGGCGAGCCATGCAGTGCCCGAAACGCTGGAGGCGGCGCTGCAACTGTCGGAAGCGGTACTGGTCGATCTCGGGGTGGCGATGGGCCCGGTCATCGCCTCGATCCACGCAAAGCGTGACGAATTCCGCCAGCAGATCATGGATGAGGGCGAACTGGACGAAAAACCGCAACTGAAAACCGCGACGCTGCGCGACCGCGTTCCCGAGCCAGCCCTGCGCGACGTGCAACCTTAGCGATTGGCCCCGCGTTGATCCGGGAGGAGATCAACGGTGTCATCCAAGCACAACCCAAAGCGCGAGCAGGAACAGGCGGACAAGTCGCCAGCCCGGCAGACCGGCGAGGACAAGGGCAGGATCAAGGGCGTCCAGCAAACCGACGCGACGATGGCAGAGAAAGATCTGGCGCGCGGCTCGGAACCGGCAACCCACATCCCGAGCCGCAAGCAAGGTTAGGGCTTCGTCTTCGAATGCCGCCGGCGTGTTCGTGGTAGTTGGGCATTACTTCGCACGATTTTGCACCGCTTAATTCAAATCAGGAACCTTAAGGCGGGCCGTGCATTTGCTGCGGTGAGCGGGAAAAAATAGAAACGTTGCAAGGAGGTACTTATGTCCGCGTACAGCTTTCGCACTAGCCGGCCCAACAATTGGGTCATGCCCCGTCAGCACCTCGATGGCCATCAGCGCCATCTGGCCTATGGGCCGATCCAATCGATGGAGCGCCCGAGTCTGCTTGAGCGGCTGTTCGGCAAGCACTGAGCTGCGCTCGCCCTAAGTTGATTGCCCGGCAATAATAGCTCGCACTGCGGCAATCGCCTCCGCCGCTTTTGCCCCGTCCGGCCCGCCGCCCTGCGCCATATCGGGCCGGCCGCCGCCGCCCTTGCCGCCGAGCGCCTCGACGCCGGCGCGGACAAGATCGACGGCGCTGAATTTGGCGGTGAGGTCGTCGGTGACGCCGACGGCAATGGTAGCGCGGCCTTCCACCACTGTTACGATCGCGGCAACTCCGGAGCCTATGCGCTGCTTATGTTCGTCAATCAGTCCCCGCAAACCCTTGGGATCAAATCCATTCAAGTTCCGCGAGTAAAACTTCATTCCATTTATGATTGGCTCATCTTGAGTCACTGTTGGCGAAAGAAATTCGTTTTTATTTACAAACGTTTGCGGACTTAGCATTTGTGGATTCAGCGCCAGCGCCTTCTTCGCCTCAGCCAGTTCGCGCTCGAGCTTCTTGCGCTCATCCAGCAACGCCGCAACGCGGGCCGAAACCTCCTCGGGCGCGGTGCGCAGCAGGCTGGCCGTAATTTTCAACGCCTCCTCGCGGTCGACAAGCCACTGGCGCGCGCCTTCGCCGGTCAGCGCCTCGATCCGGCGTACACCCGAACTGACCGCGCCTTCGGAGACGATCCGCAGCAGGCCGATTTCGCCAAGCGCATTCACGTGAGTCCCGCCGCACAGCTCGACTGAAAAATGCGTATCCGTCAGCCGGCCCATGCTGAGCACCCGCACCTCATCGCCGTATTTCTCGCCGAACAGCGCCATGGCACCGGCCTCGATCGCCTCGTCGGGCGACATCAGCCGGGTGACGACCGGCGCGTTGTGGCGGATTTCGGCGTTAACTTCGGCCTCGATCGCGGCGATA
>JANONQ010000377.1:0-2587 GCA_031420935.1 Novosphingobium sp.
GTAGCGGTAATCATGCGCGTCTTCCTTGCTCCGCATCGAGCGGGTCTCGCCCCGGTCGGGATCGTAGAGCCGGGTTTCCTGGACGATCTTCCCGCCATCCTCGATCACCGCGACCTGGCGGCGCGCTTCCTGTTCGACCACCGCCATAACGAAGCGTACCGAGTTGACGTTCTTGGTCTCGGTGCGGGTGCCCAATTCGCCGCCTGGCTTGCGCACGCTGACATTGACGTCCGCGCGCATCGATCCTTCCTCCATGTTGCCGTCGCAGCTGCCGACATAGCGCAGGATGGTCCGCAGCTTGCGCAGATAGGCCCCTGTTTCCGCAGGAGAACGCATGTCGGGCCGGCTGACGATTTCCATCAGCGCCACGCCCGAGCGGTTGAGATCGACGTAGCTCATTGTCGGATGCTGATCGTGCATCAGCTTGCCGGCGTCCTGCTCGACATGGATGCGCTCGATACCGATGGTTTTGATCGAACCTTCCGGGTCCTTGTCATCGAGGCTGATGTCGATCGCGCCCTCGCCGACGATCGGATGATAGAGCTGGCTGATCTGATAGCCCTGCGGCAAGTCGGCGTAGAAATAGTTCTTGCGGTCGAACCGCGACCATTTGTTGATCGGCGCATCCAGCGCCATGCCGGTGCGCACTGCCTGGCGGATGCATTCGCGATTGAGCACCGGCAGCATGCCGGGCATGGCGGCATCGACCAGGGAGACCTGCGAATTGGGCTCTGCGCCGAATTCGATCGCGGCGCCGGAGAACAGTTTTGATTTCGAGACGACCTGAGCATGGACCTCAAGGCCGATCACGACCTCCCATTCGCCGGTGGCGCCTTGGATGCGGTAAGGGATATCAGTCATTTTATGCCTTCGAAGGGATCGATGATTTCCAGATCGGGAAAATAGCTCGCGAAGCCCTTACGGTCACGCGTGATCAGTGGCCAACCCCGAATTTCGGCCTGCGCGCCGATCAGGAAGTCAGAGAGGATTGAACGCCTCTCGCCGCCGCGTTTGCGATATTCGGCAAAGGCCTGCCCAGCACAATGGCATTCAGCCAGCGTGAGCGGCTTGATTTCAAGTCCGAAGACATCGCAAACCTCGGTTACGAGATCAGCGTCGCGAAAGCGCGGGGAAATCTCTGCAAAGATTATTTCGTTGATGAACACTTCGCGACCGGCTCGATGGCGTTCGAGTAGTTTGATAATCGGTGAACCTGCGATCTCGTCCATCATGGCAAGAACGATATTGCTGTCGAAAATCACACTTCGGGGCTTTCACGAATCCAGCGCTGGTACTCCAGGCCATCCATCCCGGCGAATGGGTCCTGAAGCTTGAATTTCTCGCGGACTTCCTTGACTCGTTGCAGCCACTCGTCCTTCTGAACCTTGGCGTCAGCTTTGACGATCCGCGCATTGCCGTTGTCGTCGATCTCGAATTCGACCAGATCGAGCGCTTTCAATCCAAGTACATCGCGGATTTCCTTGGGGATGGTGACCTGACACTTGGAGGTCAGCCTCGACCGACGCTTGGGCGATTGGTAGTTCATGGCAATGGTATTACCAGAATTTCGTATTACCAGCAAGGACCGATCTCGACCTCCCACTCGCCGGTTGCGCCTCGGATGCGGTAGTTGCTCATGCTTCGTGTCTCTTGTCCAAGCAGTTCCAGTCGATGTTCAATCGAACCAGTCTGAGGCTTTCGCCTCCTCTGATCAAGATCGGCTCGGCATGTTCAATCCAACCCGTGCACATTTGAATCAGGAATTTCCCATCACGCTCTTCAGGTTTGAATTCCGAGAAACTCCAACCCGTGAAGAATGTCTGATCTTTCGATCCATTTCGGTATTTAAGTTCGTAACGTTCACCATCAAGCGCCGACCCTACAGACGTGATGATCAGTTCGACCTTGCCGAAGGGCGTTGCTACGTTCTCGCGATGTGTGACAGTCTCGCTACATCCTCCAATCATCAGAACCAAAGAAGCGCCAATGCTGGAAGTTGTAGCTCGCCTCACCACCAACGCTCCGGCCGCGCCGAAAACTGCGCCCGCGCCTCTATCGCCAGCCCGGCATTCAGCACGCCCTGCTCGTCGAACGGCCGCCCGATGATCTGCAAACCCAGCGGCAGCCCCTCGCGGTTCAGCCCGGCCGGCACCGACATCGCCGGCAGCCCGGCCAGCGAGGCGGGGACCGAGAACACGTCGTTGAGGTACATCTCCAGCGGATCGGCGCTCTTTTCGCCGAGCGCGAAGGCAGCGCTGGGGGCGGTCGGCGCGAGGATTATGTCGCATTCGGTGAAAGCGCTCTTGAAGTCGCGGCTGATCAGCGTGCGCACCTTCTGCGCCTGGGTGTAATAGGCGTCATAAAAGCCGGCCGAGAGTACATAGGTGCCGATCAGGATGCGGCGCTTGACCTCGGCGCCGAAGCCGGCGGCGCGGGTGGCGGCGTACATCTCCTGCAAGCCGGCGCCATCTGGCAGCTCGCGCAGGCCGTAGCGCACGCCGTCATAACGGGCGAGGTTGGACGAGGCTTCGGCGGGGGCGATGATGTAATAGGCCGGCAGCGCGTATTTGCTGTGCGGCAGGCTGAT
>JANONQ010000378.1:0-3170 GCA_031420935.1 Novosphingobium sp.
GAGGCGCTGATCCATCACTTCAAGCTGTATACCGAAGGCTTCCATGTGCCCGCCGGTGAAGTCTATGCCGCCGTCGAGGCCCCCAAGGGCGAATTTGGCGTCTATCTGGTGAGCGACGGGTCGAACAAGCCGTATCGCTGCAAGATCAGGCCGACGGCGTTCAGCCATTTGCAGGCGATCGACTTCATGAGCCGGGGGCATATGCTGCCGGATGCGACGGCCATTCTGGGCGCGCTCGACATCGTGTTCGGGGAGTGTGACCGGTGAGTACCCACCTCGCCATCGCCGAGCAGATGATCGCGCATTACAACGCGCAGGATGCCGACGCCTATGTCGCGCTGATGAGTAACGACGCCTGTGAGGCAAGCTATCGCGGCGCGGTGCTGCGGGAGGGTAAGGAAGGCGTCCGCGCCGGGCTCAAGGCGATGTTCGCCGAATACCCGGAAAACCGCGCCGACATCCTCTCCGGCTATATGCTAGGCGATTACGCCGTGCTCCATGAACGCGTCAGCCGCTCGGCCGCGTCCGAGCCGTTCGAGGTGATGTCGATCTACAGTTTCGAGAACGGCAAATGCAGCCGCGTGGAGTTCGTCCGGTGATGGCTCACACCACCCCCCACAATTCCGTCACCCTGAACTTGTTTCAGGGCCCATCGGGCCGCACGCTCGGAGCCAGCTGGATAGGAACCCAGCTCAGAGGGATGATTGCCAACGCACGCTCTGGTGGGGGGGAGAAATGGGCCCTGAAACAAGTTCAGGGTGACGATTTTTCATTGATGCAAACTGGGGGGCAAGTTCAACCACAGAGAGCAAGGCGAAAACGCCTTTTCGGGGAGTTAGTCCTATGAAATTGAATAGTTTCGATATGTTGCGGGTCTGGGCGGCGGTGACCGGCATCCTGGTGGCCGCGCTTTATTTTGCTCAGGTCTACGACGGTGTGAAAGTCACCGACATGCTGCCAATGCTGATCGCCGCAATCGGTGGGTTCGAGCTGTTCTTGCTGAGCCAGGACTTCTGGCTGCGCAAAGGCCCCGGCGGCTCGCATGGCTGACCGCGCGCCGGCGCCCGATACGCCTGAATTGCGCGCCCGTTGGGGCGGCTTTACCTGGACGGCCGAAAACGCCGCCCAGGTGCCGCAGATCATCGCGCGTTATCCGACGGGCCGGCAACGCTCGGCGGTGATGCCGCTGCTCGACCTCGCCCAGCGCCAGGTCGGGGCGGAGACCAGTACGCAAGGCTGGCTGCCGATCCCGGTGATCGAATTCGTCGCCGCGCAGCTCGACATGCCAGTGATCCGGGTGCTGGAGGTCGTCAGCTTTTACATGATGTACAACATGGCCCCGGTCGGCCGTTTCCACGTTCAGGTGTGCGGTACCACGCCCTGCATGCTGCGCGGCTCGGACGAGATCATGGGCGTGTGCGAGGCCAGGGGCATGCATAAGGGGCATGTCTCCGACGATGGGTTGTGGACGCTCAGCGAAGTCGAATGCATGGGCAATTGCGCCTCGGCCCCGATGGTCCAGATCAACGACGACAATTACGAGGATCTGACGGCGGCAGACATGGAGCGGATTCTGGACGAGCTGGCAGCGGGGAAGAGCCCCAAGACCGGCACCCAGATCGCGGGGCGTCATACGGTCGAGCCGCTGGGCGGGCCGACTAGCCTCAAGCAGATGGTCGACGCCAATCATGATTACCGGGGGGAGTGGTGATGGGCTTGAATGTCCGCCGTCTCACCCCCTCTCCCCGTCGGGGAGAGGGTTGGGGTGTGGGGGCTCCCGCCGTGCCCTCATGCACCGCCGAGCACCCCCATCCAACTTCGCCTAGCGCCTTGCAGGCGCAAGGCTACGTATCCTTCCCCCTCCAGGGTGAAGGGAAGGCGGTGCGATGAGCCTCCAAGACAAAGACCGCATCTTCACCAACCTCTACGGCTATCAACCATGGAACCTCAAAGCCGCCCAAAAACGCGGCGATTGGGACGACACCAAGGCGCTGCTCGCACGCGGCCGCGAAGCGATCGTCGACGAGATCAAGGCCTCCAATCTGCGCGGGCGTGGCGGCGCGGGCTTCCCAACCGGCATGAAGTGGTCGTTCATGCCCAAGGAACCCAGGGCTGACCGGCCAAGCTTCCTGGTGATCAACGCCGATGAATCCGAGCCCGGCTCCTGCAAGGACCGCGAAATCATCCGCCACGATCCGCACAAGCTGATCGAAGGCGCGCTCATCGCCGGTTTCGCCATGGGTGCGCGGGCGGCCTATATCTACATTCGCGGCGAATATATCCGCGAGGCGGAGGTGCTGTTCGCCGCCGTGCAGGAGGCCTATGACGCCGGTCTGCTTGGCAAGAACGCCTGCCAGTCCGGCTATGATTTCGACGTCTTCGTCCACCGCGGCGCGGGCGCCTACATCTGCGGCGAAGAGACCGCGATGCTGGAATCGCTGGAGGGCAAAAAGGGCCAACCGCGCCTGAAACCGCCGTTCCCGGCGGGTGCAGGGCTTTATGGCTGCCCGACCACGGTAAACAATGTCGAGTCCATCGCGGTTGCGCCGACGATCTTGCGGCGCGGGGCTTCGTGGTTCAGCTCGTTCGGGCGCGAGGGCAACAAGGGCACCAAGCTGTTCCAGATCAGCGGCCATGTCGACAAACCCTGCGTCGTCGAAGAGGAAATGAGTATTCCGTTCCGCGAGCTGATCGAAAAGCATTGCGGCGGCATTCGCGGCGGCTGGGACAATCTGCTGGCGGTGATCCCCGGCGGCTCCTCGGTGCCGCTGGTCCCGGCTGCGGAAATCCTGGATGCGCCGATGGATTTCGACGGATTGAAGGCGCTCGGCTCGGGGCTCGGCACCGCCGCCGTCATTGTCATGGACAAATCGACCGACATCGTCCGCGCGATCAGCCGTATCTCCTACTTCTACAAGCACGAAAGCTGCGGCCAATGCACCCCCTGCCGCGAGGGCACCGGCTGGATGTGGCGGATGATGGAACGCCTGCGCACCGGCGAGGCGGCGCTCGAGGAAATCGATATGCTGCAGCAGGTTACCAAACAGGTCGAGGGCCACACCATTTGCGCCCTTGGCGATGCGGCGGCCTGGCCGATCCAGGGTTTGATCAAACACTTCCGGCCAGAGCTTGAGCGCCGGATCGCGGAGAATGTGCGGGAGGCGGCGGAG
>JANONQ010000379.1:0-2688 GCA_031420935.1 Novosphingobium sp.
AGGTCGTGGCGCGTCAGCACGAGCTGGATACCGGCGCCGATCAGGCGACCGCCCTGGTCCAGGCCGGATGGACAAATCCGACCCAGCAGGCCGCCGCGCTCAAGGCGATGCTGCAGGCCTCGCTAGGGCTGTCAGCATCGCAGATCGTGATCGCATCGAAGTATCGTTGCGGGATCACAGCGACCTATGTGGATGCTGCCGGCAGTTGCGCTGTAGGGACTATCCAGGCGACCATCTTGCAGATCCGCCTGACTGACCGGTACACCCCGACGTGGACTGATTTCGGGGTTGGCTCGCCGATCGACTTGTCCGTTCAACGCATGGTGCAAGTGTCATGACCCGCAGGTTGCGCCGGTTATGCGAGGATTGCTCCGGCACCTCGGCAATGGAATTCGCTCTCGTCGCGCCGGCCTTCATTGTCATGATGCTGGGCGTCATGCAGGTCGGCCTGTGGATGCATGGCTATAATGGCTTGCGAGCGGTGGCGGCCGAGACCAGCCGTTATATCATGGTTGAGTATCAGAAGGGCAACCGCGTCAGCAATTACGATGCGGCGGTTTGGGCGCGAAATACGGCCCTTGATTCGTCGTATGTCCTCGATGGCGGAACAGTGAGCACACTGGTTGTCGATGACGCCAACCAGAATATCGCGGGGATCACGCGGAAGACGCTCACCGTCAATTACCAGATGAGTTCGTTCATGGGAATGATCGGCATCGAAGCCCTGGACCTCTCGTTCTCCCGGCCGATGTTCGTCAAGTCATCCTGATCGGCTACCCTCGCGGATTGTCGCCGCCGCCGTCTACCGGTAGCAGACCTCCCTTACCGCCGCGACAATCCGCGCCGCGTCGATCACCGCCGCTTTCTCAAGGTTGGCGGCATAGGGCAACGGCACATCCTCGTTGCAGACGCGCAGCACCGGGGCGTCGAGGTAGTCGAAGCCCCGCTCCATGCACAGCGCCGAAACTTCCGATGCGATCGAGCAAACCGGCCAGCCTTCTTCCGCCACAATCAGCCGGTTGGTTTTGGCCAGGCTGAGGAGGATCGCCTCACGGTCCATCGGGCGCAGGGTACGCAGGTCGATCACTTCCGCTTCGATGCCCTCGCCGGCCAGCTGCTGCGCGGCCTCCAGCGCCAGTCCGACACCGACGGAATAGGATACGATGGTGACATCGCGCCCCTCCCGAACCACCCGCGCCTTGCCAATCGGCACGATGTGGTCGTCACCCTCCGGAACGGAGAAGCTGCGGCCGTAGACCAGCTCGTTTTCGAGGAACACCACCGGGTCCTCACTGCGGATCGCGGCTTTGAGCAGCCCCTTGGCGTCGGCGGCATCATAGGGCGCGATAACCACCAGCCCCGGCACGCTGGCGTACCACGGGGCGTAGTTCTGGCTATGTTGCGCACCGACCCGGGAGGCAGCGCCATTAGGCCCGCGGAACACCACCGGGCAGCGCATCTGGCCGCCCGACATGTAGTTGGTCTTGGCCGCCGAATTGACGATATGGTCGATCGCCTGCATCGCGAAATTGAAGGTCATGAATTCGACAATCGGCCGCAGCCCGCCCATCGCCGCGCCGGTGCCGATACCGGCAAAGCCGTATTCGGTGATGGGGGTGTCGATCACCCGCTTGGCCCCGAATTCTTCGAGCAGGCCCTGCGTGACCTTATAAGCGCCCTGATATTCGGCGACTTCCTCGCCCATGATGAAGACGCGGTCGTCGCGGCGC
The DNA here is from genome assembly GCA_031420935.1 of Novosphingobium sp. Lineage (GTDB taxonomy): Bacteria > Pseudomonadota > Alphaproteobacteria > Sphingomonadales > Sphingomonadaceae > Novosphingobium. Next base: position 1,731 of record JANONQ010000379.1, read on the forward strand.
ATTTCCTCGGCCATGGCATCGCGCAGGGCTTCGCGGACGGTGATGGTTTGGGGGGTGTCGGGCGTAGCGCTTGATTCTGGTGTCGGTTCTGGACCAACAGTCCCACCCCCGGCCCCTCCCGCAAGCGGGAGGGGAGATTCCAGCGCTGGCCGGGATTCTTGCCCCCCTCCCGCTTGCGGGAGGGGCTGGGGGTGGGCCTCGACCGGCATCTCCTCCCCTTCCCCCGCCATTAGCGCGATTTCGGTACCCACCGCTACGCCCTCGGAACCCTCAGGCACCAGCAGCTTGCCAATCGTACCCTCATCGACCGCTTCGAATTCCATCGTCGCCTTGTCGGTCTCTATCTCGGCGAGGATGTCGCCGGCCTTGACCGTATCGCCTTCCTTGACCAGCCAGCGTGCAAGCTTGCCTTCCTTCATCGTCGGCGAGAGCGCCGGCATGCGAATTCCGGTCATCAATAGTGCTCCACCAGCACGTCGGTATAAAGTTCGGACGCCTCGGGCTCGGGCGAATTCTCGGCGAAGTCAGCCGCGGCGACGATTGCAGCGCGAACTTCCTTTTCAAGCGCTGAAAGCCGTTCTTCCGCGATCCCCCGGCCAAGCAGTTCCACCCGGGCGGCGTCGATCGGATCGTGCTGATCGCGCATTTCCTGCTCTTCCGCGCGGCTGCGGTATTTGGCCGGATCTGACATCGAATGGCCGCGATACCGATAGGTGTTTAGCTCCATCAGCACCGGCCCTCCGCCTTTGCGGACGAAATCCAGCGCCACTTCGGCGGCCTGGCGGACCTCAAGCACATCCATCCCGTTGACGTCCATGCCCGGAATGCGAAACGCCGTGCCGCGCCGGTAGAACTCCGTTTCCGCCGAAGAGCGCTTCACCGCGGTGCCCATGGCATAGCCGTTGTTCTCGATGACGAAGATGATCGGCAGCTTCCACAGCGCGGCCATGTTAAAGCT
>JANONQ010000380.1:0-5835 GCA_031420935.1 Novosphingobium sp.
GAAATTTATGCCCAGCCACCGGGCAAGCGGCTGCAATCGCTCACGCTGCTCTCAGGCGGCGAACAGGCATTGACCGCAATCGCGTTGATCTTCGCGCTGTTCCTGACCAACCCCGCGCCGATCTGCGTACTCGATGAAGTCGATGCGCCGCTCGACGATGCCAATATCGAGCGCTTCTGCGACCTGCTCGACGCGATGGTGGCCGAGACCGAGACCCGCTACCTGATCGTCACCCACAACGCCGTGACCATGAGCCGCATGCACCGCCTGTTCGGTGTGACCATGGTCGAACAGGGCATCTCGCGACTGGTGAGTGTCGATCTGGGCGGGGCGGAAGAGCTGCTGGCGGCGGAGTAGGGTTGACAATTTTTGGAGTTACATTAAATAGGGTCTCTCAAAGCAGTCTGACCTTGAAAACTCGTAACTCTGTAAACTCGTAACTCTGTAAACTCGTAACTCTGTAAACTCGTAACTCTGTAAACTCGTAACTCTGTAAACTCGTAACTCTGTAAACTCGTAACTCTGTAAACTCATAACCCTGTAACTCAGCGATGGAGAAAAGCTATGACAAAGTATAATCAGTCGCGCTTGCGCGGCTTCGGCAAGGGTTTAACTAATGGAAATCAGATACGATGAAGCGAAGCGAGCCCGGACGCTCAAGGAGCGCGGGTTGGATTTTGCCGATGCGAGCAAGGTATTCGATGGACCTGAATTCACGCAGCAAGATGATCGCTACGATTATCCAGAACCGAGGTATCAGACCTACGGGCTGTTAAATGATCGATTGATCATGATCGCGTGGACACCCATTCCTGACGGCGTCCACGTCATCTCGATGAGAAAATGCAATGACCGGGAACAACGCAAATTTGCCAGCAAGCTGGGATGACGACGATCTTCCCGAATGGACGGAAGATCAGTTCGCCCGTGCGCAATTTTCAATTGGCGGTAAAATTATTCGTCCAGCCCAAGGCACGCTGACCAAACCAGGCCGTCCGCCCAGCGCCAACCCAAAACGCCAGGTCACCCTGCGCCTCGATCCCGATGTAATCGAAAAATTCCGTGCCACCGGCAAGGGCTGGCAATCGCGGATCAATGCCGAGCTGCGCAAGGCGCTCGGCATATAGCGGCCTTCATTCCAGCACGTAGCGCGGCCCGGTCCCGCCGGCGCTGGCGCGGTCGTCGCGGTTGTAGAGCTGGCAGCGTTGCAGGCTGAGGCAGCCACAGCCGATGCATTCGTCGAGCTTGGTGCGGGTTCGAGTGAGCAGCTGGATGCGTGCGTCGATCTGCTTGCGCAAACCGCGACTGATCCGCTGCCAGTCGCTGACCGAAGGCGTTCGCCCGCGCGGGAGCTCCCGCATTGCCACCTCTATCTCGTCAAGGCCCAGACCCAGCCGCTGGGCAATCAGGATAAAGCTCAGCCGGCGGATATCGGAACGCAGAAACCGACGCTGATTGCCCTTGGTCCGCTGCGCCTCGACCAACCCCTTCGCCTCGTAAAACCGGATCGCCGATACAGCGAGACCAGTGCGGCGGGCCAGGGTGCCAATAGGTACAAGATCGTCCTTGTCCATACCGAACTCCTGCTCATGGAGAACCTCGAGTAAACTTTATATACCCGCGCTGACAACCTTTTGGCGCGAATACGGGAAGTCCGCACAAGACTTATCACCAGCGCTATTTGCCTCGGTCCACCCGGCCGTGACCATCGGGCTGAAAGGCTCAGCCATTTCGCATAAAGTAGGTCCCTACCCCAGATAATCGCGCCGAAAACGACCTGCAAAAACCGCAAACTGCCCCGCGCCTATGGCGCTGCGCATCGCCTGCATCAGCGATTGGTAAAAGCCCAGATTATGCTCGGTCATCAGCATGGCGCCAAGAATTTCCCCTGACCTGACCAGATGGTGGAGATAGGCCCGGCTGTACGAACCGCAGGTCGGGCAGGTGCAGCGCTCATCCAGCGGCGCGGTATCTTCGGCGAAGCGGGCGTTGCGCAGGTTGATCGGGCCGGACCAGGTAAAGGCCTGGCCGTTGCGGCCCGAGCGGGTCGGCAACACGCAATCGAACATGTCGACCCCGCGCTCGACCGCGCCGACCAGGTCGTCGGGCTTGCCGACACCCATCAGATAACGCGGGCGGTCTTCAGGCAATTGCGCGGGCGCATAATCGAGGCAAGCGAACATCGCCGCCTGCCCCTCGCCCACGGCCAGCCCGCCGATGGCATAGCCGTCGAAGCCGATGTCCCGCAGCGCCGCAGCGCTTTCGCCGCGCAAGGCTTCGTCGAGCGCACCCTGCTGAATGCCGAACAGCGCCGCCTCTTCCGCATGCTCGCCGCCGCCATCGAAGGCGGCGCGGCTGCGCCGGGCCCAGCGCATGCTCATCGCCATCGATGCTGCGATCGCCTCGCGCGGCTGGTCAGCGCGGGGGCATTCGTCGAAGGCCATGACGATGTCGGAACCAAGCAGGCGCTGCACTTCCATCGAGCGCTCAGGGGTTAGCAGGTGGCACGAGCCGTCGAGATGGCTGGCGAAAGTCACCCCCTCCTCGGTAATCTTGCGCAGCTCGGACAGGCTCATCACCTGATAGCCGCCGCTGTCGGTGAGGATCGGGCGCGGCCAGTTCATGAAGCCATGCAGTCCGCCAAGCCGGGCGACACGCTCCGCGCCGGGGCGCAGCATCAGGTGATAGGTGTTGCCGAGCAGGATGTCGGCTCCGCTCGCTCGCACCGCCTCCGGCTTCATCGCCTTGACTGTCGCCGCCGTGCCGACCGGCATGAATGCGGGCGTGCGGATCTCGCCGCGGCGCATGGCGATCGTGCCGCTGCGCGCCTTGCCGTCGCGCGCATGGATGGTGAAGGCAAAGCGGGTCATGCGGCGGGCCTATAGCGTCTTCCGGGAAAGACAGGCGCGAAAATTGCGCCGCACCGGGAAGCCGGAGCGAACCGCACGCCTATGCTTGCCTTCTGCCCTATTTCGGCAGCAGCAAGCTCGCATCCCCATAGGAATAAAACCGGTACCCCTCCCCGATCGCATGCACATAGGCCGCCTGCATCCGTTCCAGCCCCATCAGCGCACTCACCAGCATGAACAGTGTCGAACGTGGCAGGTGGAAGTTGGTCAGCAGCCCGTCGATCGCGCGGAAGCGATAGCCGGGGGTAATGAAGATGGCGGTGTCGCCCTCGAAGGGGCAGATCAAGCCGTCACCGCCGGTCGCGCTTTCCAGAAGGCGCAAGCTGGTGGTGCCGACTGCGATGATCCTCCCGCCCGAAGCCCGCACGGCGTTGAGGCGGGCGGCGGTGGCGGCGTCTATCCTGCCCCATTCGGCGTGCATGACATGATCCCCCGTATCCTCGGCCTTGACGGGCAGGAACGTCCCCGCGCCGACATGCAGGGTCAGCGTCTCATGGGCGATCCCCGCCTCGCCAAGCGCCATCATCAGATCGGGTGTGAAATGGAGGGCGGCAGTCGGCGCAGCGACGGCGCCGTCCTTGTCCGCGAACATCGTCTGATAGTCACTGTGGTCGGCCGCATCGACCGCGCGTTTGCCGGCGATGTAGGGTGGTAACGGCATAGTGCCGGCGCGGGTCAGCAGGACTTCAACCGGCTCCTCGCCGGCGAAGGCCAGCGTCCAGCTGCCGTCAGGATGGCGCGCCTCGGCAGTGGCCGTGACACCGGCGCGGAATTCAATCTCGTCGCCTTCCCGCAAACGCTTGCCATTGCGGACGAAGGCCTGCCAGCGGCGCAGGTCCAGCCGCTTGTGCAGCGTCGCACCGATCCGCGCTTTCCCCCGCCTGCCTTCCAGCTGCGCCGGGATGACGCGGGTGTCGTTGAACACCAACACGTCGCCGTGACGCAACAGGCTTGGCAGGTCGAAAATATGACGGTCGGACAGCGGTTCATCCGCCTCTACCACCAGCATCCGCGCGGTGTCGCGGGGACGGATGGGCCGCAGGGCGATGCGTTCGGGCGGGAGCTCAAAGTCAAACAGGTCTACACGCATGCGGTGCTGCTAGGCGAGCGCGTGGCCTTCGACAAGCTCAGGCTGAGCGGGCTTTTGCTGTAAATTCCAATTCAACAGAGCGCACACGAACTCAACTCCGCTCATCCCGAGCTTATCGAAGGATATGCGCTTCCGCCTGCCCCAATTTCGGCCTAGTTCGAAACCGAATTGCTCAGCTGATCCGGCGTAACCGCTGCCGCGGGCGCGGGCGCAGCGACCGGCATCACCGGCGGTGGCAGATTGTCGGCCGCTATCGATGCCTGCACGACCTTGGTGGGATTCTGTGGCGGCTCGCCGCGTTCGATACGGTCAACCACGTCCATCCCGCCGATCACCCGGCCAAACACGGTGTATTTCCGGTCGAGCGCGAAGCGCGGATAGAAGACGATGAAAAATTGGCTGTTGGCGCTGTCTGGACTGTCGGTCCGCGCCATCGACAGCGTGCCGCGCACATGCGGCATGGAATTGAATTCGGCCTTGAGATCGGGCATCGGCGAGCCGCCCCCGCCGGTGCCGGTCGGATCGCCAGTCTGCGCCATGAAGCCGTCGATCACGCGGTGAAAAACGACGCCATTGTAAAAGCCCTGGCGTACGAGCGTCTTGACCCGCTCGACATGGGTTGGCGCCCATTCGGGCATCAGCCGCAAGGTCACCCGCCCGCCGTTAGACAGATCGAGGTTAAGCACATTTTCCGGCGCGCTGGTGGGATTTATGTCAACCACGGTCGGCAGCACGAGTTTGGCGGGAAGGGGTGCCTCCTTGGCATAAACCGGCGCAGCGGCAAGCGACAGACCTATGAAAAACAGGGCAATACGGCGAGGTGACATCGGCAACTCTCAGCAAATCCCGGGACCGGAAAACAGGCACCCGGCGGGTTGATTGGCGCGGCGAATAGCGCCGTCACGCTGTCGTGGCAATGAACGAAGCAATTGGTGTCAGTAATCGCCGAGCCGGCCGATCTGCTCCACCCGGGCCATCACATCGCCGCAAACCGCGTCGCTGACGAAATGCGAAATGTCGCCGCCGAACAGGGCGATTTCCTTGACAAGTTTGGAAGCGATCGGCTGCAAGCCGGCTTCGGCCATCAGAAACACCGTCTCGATGCCGGCATTAAGCTGCTGGTTCATCCCCGCCATCTGATATTCATATTCGAAATCCGCGACCGCGCGCAGGCCCCGCACGATCATGCTGGCGCCCTGCTTTTCAGCGAAGCGCATCAGCAGTGCGTTGAAGCTGACCACGCTGACATTGTCGATGTCCATCGCCGCCACTTCGCGGTTGACCATCGCCATGCGTTCTTCCGGCGTGAACAGCGGGTTCTTCGAAGGATTGGTGGTGACGCCGATAATTAGCCGGTCGACCAGCTTCGCGCCGCGCCGGATGATGTCGGAGTGACCCAGCGTTATCGGATCGAAGGTGCCGGGATAGACGCCGACGCGCTCGCTGCTGGCTTGTGGCATTACCTGTCCCTCTCGACGATGTAGCGCGCCAAAGCCCGCAACAGATCCGCCTCCGCGCCGTGCTGGCCAAGATGGGCGACGGCCTGATCGAGCAGCACCCGCGCCTGCGCCCGCGCGCGCTCTGGCCCCAATAGCGAAACGAAGGTCTGCTTGCCGGCGCCCGAATCCTTGCGCAGCGCCTTGCCGGCGGATGCCTCGTCGCCCTCATAATCGAGCAGATCGTCGGCGATCTGGAAAGCGAGGCCGATGTCGCGGGCATAGCCGCGCAGATGAGTGCGGCCCTCCGGCTGAACCTTGCCGAGAATCGCGCCCATCTCGACCGACACCGCCAGCAGCGCGCCGGTCTTCAGCTGCTGCAGCCGAGTGACGGTTGGCA
>JANONQ010000381.1:0-1831 GCA_031420935.1 Novosphingobium sp.
GTCGTTACCGCTTCGAGTTACCGTGCGCTGGGCTCGCTGGGCAGCTACCTGCTCACCGGCGACAGTCTGGTGATGACCAGCGGGGTCCACAAGGGCAAGCGCTACCACCGCCTGTCCAGCGGTTTCCTGCGCCGCATCGGCCCGGACGGCGCAGACAGCGACCTGCGCTGCGTGCTGCGCAAGCGCAACAATTCCTGACTGTTGAACGGGTGCGGCCGATCTCCTATTTGCTTGGATTATATTCGTGGCCGACCAAGGTTTGCACCGGCATTCTGAACAGCATGTTCGCTCCCCAAGGAATGATCGGTCGCGCCCCTTGAAAGCCGCAGTGAACACCACACATCACGTGCTCGAGGCCCCGCCGCCTCGCCAGTTCCAGAAGGACGATGAAACAGATGCGCAGTGCAGATCAAGTCGCCGCCATGTCTTGCCCGGTTTGCCAGGTTCCGCTCACGATGAGCGACCGGCAAGGCATCGAGATTGACTATTGCCCGCAATGCCGCGGTGTCTGGCTAGACCGCGGCGAACTCGACAAGATCATCGAGCGCAGCGCGCCGCCAGCTGCCGCGCCCCAGCAAGTCAACCAGGCACCGCCGCCCCAGCAACAGGGCTACCCGCCGGTTTATCAACAGCCACAGCACGGCCACTACAAAAAGCGCAAGAGCTGGCTGGAGGATTTTTTCGATTAAGCGGATCTAGCCGGGCGGATCTGGTTCAGTGAGCATCCTCGCCACCCCGGTCCCAGCGTCCGCCCCGGCACAATCCACCGAACTCACGCCGTCCGAGTTTCCCCTTCCGCCAAGCTTCGCTAAGGCGGCATAAGATTGGCGTCCCGGCTATGACCGTAGCAGGACTCCGATGGCTGTTGTGGAGATATTCGATGAAATTGCTGCGGTGGAGCCTGGCCGGCGCGAGCGCCTTTGTGATCTACAAATATTCGATCGGCAAGAAGGCTAAGGGTGACGACGTGTTCCAGTCGCCGGAACGCACGCTGGCCAATGCGAAAACCGACGAAAATGTCCGCGCGGCGCAGAGCGCTGACAAACCTAAGCTCAAGCGGGCGGCGGCAAAGAGAGGTGCGGCGCCGGCAAGGCGGGCGGCAAAATAGGAAGCTCTGGCAACTATTCCTCGCCTGCCCTCCCCTGAAGGGGAAGAAGTGAGGGTCAACCGCCTAACCCCCGGCAACGCGCGGTATGATCATCACCTCCGCGCCCGGTGCCAGCGGCGCTGACCAGTCCGCCTGCATCAGTCCGTCGACGGCGAAGGCTACCCGCATGCCCGCCTTCTCGCCAAAACCGGGCCCGATCTTGTCCAGCGCCTCGATCAACCCGAACAGATTGCCGGCTTCAACGTCCAGCACCTGTGCGCCGCCGAAGAACTGATCGGCAAACGGCGCCATCGGTTGAACGCGGACCAAAGTTCAGCCCTTGGCCTGGATCGCCGCATAGACCCGGTCGGGCGTTAGCGGCAGATCGTACATGCGGATGCCAGTCGCCCGGCTAACCGCATTGGCGACGGTGCCCAGCGGCGGCACGATCGGCACTTCGCCCACGCCCTTGACCCCGTAAGGATGGTTTGGGTTGGGTTTCTCGATCATCACCGTGTCGATCATCGGCAGATCGGAGCAGACCGGCATACGGTAATCAAGGAAGCCCGGATTATCGACCCGGCCGGCCTTGTCGAACACATAGCCCTCGTTCAGCGCCCAGCCGATGCCCTGCGCCGCGCCGCCCTGCATCTGGCCTTCGACATAGTCCGGGTGGATCGCGGTGCCGACATCCTGCACCACGGTGTAGCGCAGCACGGTGACCTGACCGGTTTCCGGATCGAC
>JANONQ010000382.1:0-1654 GCA_031420935.1 Novosphingobium sp.
CGGACATGCTCCTTTGCCCAGGCAAGGCTCTCGATCTCGATCATGTGGATCAGCCGGGTCGAGGCGCCATCAAGCGCAATTTCGGCATAGGCATAGGGCGGCGGGCGGGTCTGCCCGATGAATTCCATGTTGATGATCGAACAGCCGCGGATGGTGCCGGTGTTCTCGCAGGTCTTCCAGGTGCCGGTGCGCTTATGGGTAAGGTCGTCGATCTCGCGCGGGGGCAGCAGAGCGTCGTCGCCGTTAGAAACGCGCACCCCCATGATCCGGCCGTGCTCGCGAATTTCGTCGAACATGCGGCCATAATAGGGTCCATAGGCGTGTTCGTAATCGAGCTGCATCCGGTAGGGAATGGATTCGAGCGGCGGGGCGGTTTCGCCAAAGGGTTTGACCGTGCCGACCGGCGCATCCGGCGCAGGTGCAAAGCCGGCGATGCACAGGATCGATTGCTCCTGCGCCTCGTCCCACACCGCCGCAACACGCATTCCCACTTTCAATGCCGCGTATTCTGCCAGCATCTTGTGCGGAAATTCGTTGTCGCAGCCGTCGAGTTGGATCAGCCCGATCACCGCGTCACCCACCTGGGTGAAAGCGCCGAGCACGCCAGCGTGCGGTGCTTCGACGAACTCGTAGCGATCCTCGGCATCGCGGGTCGAAAAGTCCTGCGCCGGGGCGACCACCTCGCCATTGGCGAAGCGGCAACCGACGATGCGGCGTGAGGCGATCTCGGCGAGGAAGGTTCCTGCCGCCCGGCCGGGTGTCAGCGTGTAAGGCAGGTTGATAGTGCTGGGGAAAGTCGCAAGGTCTATGGCCTGCGTATCGGGTGCCGAAAGCATCTCTTGTCTCCCCTCAGGCGCTCAGCACGGCGCAGCCGCGTAAATTTGCCCAGCCGCCGCCCGACTGGACGAGAGCTAGCTTGGCGTCCTTGATCTGGTGGCATTCCGAGCGGCCCATTACCTGGGTCGCGGCTTCGATCAGGCGGATCAGGCCGACCGCGCCGATCGGGTTCGCCCCCATGGTGCCGCCCGATGGATTGACCGGAATGTCCCCGTCGAGCTGCGTCGCGCCCGACGCGATCAGTGCAGCCGCTTCGCCAGGCGGGCACAAACCCAGACTTTCGTAGTAGGATAGCTCAAAACAGCTGTACGGCTCCTGCACTTCCACCACGTCGAACTGGCGGCGTGGGTTGGTGATCCCGGCGGCGCGGTAGACATGGCGCGCGGCAATTGCCAGAGGTTCGGAAAGCAGCATCGAACGTTCGGGCGCATTGTCAGCCTCGCAGCAATAGGCGATGCCCTGAATCCATGCCGGACGGTCCGTGGATTTAGCGGCGACATTCTCGGACGCGAGCACCACTGCGGCCGCGCCATCGGAGATCGGCGGCACGTCGAGCAGCTTGATCGGCCAGCACAGCGGTTTGGAGGCCATCACTTCCTCGACCGTCACTTCCTTCTTGAAGTGGGCATAGGGGTTGGAAAAAGCGTTCTTGTGGTTCTTGACCGAGACCATGGCAGCGGCTTCCTCGGTGTGGCCCAGCACATCCATCCGCGCGCGCCAGTAGGCAGCGGAAAAGCCCATGATCCCGACGGCAAATTCACGGCCCCAGAACGGATCATAAAGCGTCGAGATTGAATATTGCAACTGCCCTTCAGAC
>JANONQ010000383.1:0-4345 GCA_031420935.1 Novosphingobium sp.
TAAAGTTGAAGATATTCTGACTGTGATTGCGCGGCAGTGGGCGCGTGCGACGAGCAAGGCCGAACGGGATCTCGCTAGCTTAGAGGACGGTCAGGTGTTGAGGTTGCGGTACGAGGACTTCGTCGAAAACCCCGTCGAGCATTTGCAACGCATCTGCCTGCATTGCGGACTGGATATGACCGACGAGATGGCGGAGTATGTGCGTCGAACGGTGACAACCGACCGACAGGGTAAATGGCAACGGTTTGACGCTCAGCAACTCGCCAAAACCATCCCAGAACTCTCCCACGAGATGGTTCGCAACGGATATCAAGTCCCGGACGAGATTGCGCGGCTGGTGCCGCGTTGAGTTTGGAAAATGCGTTCGAATCCCCTGACTCGCGTTTTACGTGACAGGAGTCTTTTCGGTTCGGTCAGGCTCGTCGATGGCGTCAGCCTGACCTCTTTTTAAAACGATCATCGTGGCCCACGCCAGTTGACCAAAAACCAACAATGAGCAGATTATCGCGGCGATCGCGGCACCCTTGCCGCCGAGCCAAGGCATCAGGCTTGCGAGTAGGATCGCGTACGCAGTGGCCGCGACCAACCTTGCGCGCAAAACAGTTCCCGCGCGACCGTGAGCGTCTTGAAGCGGCTCGAACGCGAACCCGGCAAGATCAATGGCGGTCGCCACCGAGAACAGGAACAGAAAGGCATAAGCGAACTCGAACTTTTTTCCCGCTATGAGGCCCAGAATCTCGCGGCCTGCAAAGCCCGTCACGAGCACCACCATAAAAGCTAGCGCCGCGGCAGCAATCGTTGCTCTAACGACCATCTTGCGGAGCTGCGCATGATCGTCCTCGGCAACCAGACGTGCCAGCTCCGGATAAAACGCAAGGGTGACTGCTCGAACTGGCCTCACGATACCCTTCGCGAGTCGCTCTGCCAGCCGGAACGCGCCAGCATCAGCCGCTCCGCCCATCGCACCAACGGCCAACGTTCCCAATTGCATCCAGAACGAACCGACCGAATTCGAGACATTGGTCTGCAGCATGAAGCGCCAGATACCTTCATTCTCTTGTGCGCCTTGTTTGAACGGCGATCGACCGAACGCGAGTTGGGACCGGTTGACGACAATCGCGGCGATCCATTGGACAAGTGCCTGCGCAATCGCGGCAGTCGCCCAGACGATGAGGAAGATATATATATGCGCCCCGGCGATCCATGCGATGACCGAACCGCCGAGCCGGATCAGGGGCCCGACCGCCTCGGCGTAGGCGATTAAATCAAATCGATCGAACAGCCTCAGCATGCCGGTTGGCGTCGCGCCTGTGCTCAGCAGCAGGGCCACCCCGAACAGGGCAGCGAACATCTGCTCATCAGGCGACCAGTCGAACAGGGGTGCGATCAGCGGAGCGCCGATTGCGGCGATCAACGCGCCAGCGAAGGCGCTGCCGAAATCGAGTGTTGCCGTAAAACCGAAGAGCCGTCCAAGCCGGTCCGGGCGTTCGGCTGCGACGTGGAGAGCGCCGTAACGGATGACTCCTTTCCACGATTGAAATTGGACAAAATTGGCGATCATCTGCCCGTAGGTGAGAATCAGCACGAATTGGCCGAACGGCTCGGGCCCTAGAGTGCGTGCCGCGAGAGCCAAATAGACGATGCCGGCAACCGAATTGAAGCCGCGCGATCCTAGCCCCCAAGCAATGTTGCGAGACATTCGCGCGAGGGTCGAGCCGCGACTGGGCAAAAGCCTGGAGAGGGCACCGATTCGGCTCAAATCGATTGCCAAACGCGCGCCGCGACCGCTCGCAAGGTTTCTTCGATGTCACCGTCTGTGTTGATTGGGCAGACGGTCGACTTTGCGAACTCGGACCCGCTTTCGCGGGTCCACCGGCACTGGACGGCGCCCGGATTGGGACCCCCGGGCTTGCATCGATCAAGATCCCGCTTGAGCGCCGTCTCGAGCGGCACGCTTAGTTTGAGAACGAGCCTGGGTCGCGGAAGGCATCGATAGATAGCGCGCTCCCGCTCCATCAGCCGGCGTTGAAAGGGAGACCGTGCGCGGGTGATCGCAAGATCGTCGAATGCGCTGCCGTCCATACCCGTGAAATTTGTCACATGGCACCGGTCCGAGATCAGGATCGTTCCAGACGACATCGTACGCATGCTGCGGGTCAGAAGTCGCTGACGATCAACGGCGACGAGCAATTTGCTGATTATGAATAAGGTGGAATATGGCCGCTCAATCTGCCGCTCGGGTTTTTCATCCTCGTCAGGGTGCTCCTTCGGCAGCGCCTTGCGAGCAGCCGCCACGAGCAGCCGAGGCAGGAAAGTCAGCCAGGTCGCCGGCGGCTTGCCGAAGTGAATCTGCTTCACGTCGAGTTTCGTCCCCAGACGCTTCGCCAACAGCTTGGTCAGCGTCGATTTCCCGGTTCCTTTCGGGCCGACCAGCGCGATCCATGCGCCTCCCGCCAGCAACGACAGGTTACGCCTGCGGCGCAAGCGGCTGCTATACTTATTGCCGAACCTCATTATCCGCGAAAATCCGGCAGCGACATGGCCGATCCTGCGTTGGTTTCTCAGTGCCCAGGCCACCCGCATTCCCATCGCCACTCGCGACGCGATCGAGCCCGTCGCGACGCAATCGATCATCTGCTGAACGGGGATCCGGAGCGATGGGAACCAGTCGTCGCACAGGGCCGCGGCCTCGCCGACGTCGCTCCGCTGCAACAACCATGACAATTCGTCCCGGCAATGACCAAAGTGACCGTTCACCTTGCGGATCTCGATCATGCTGGTGTGCTTCAGCAAGATCCTGAGCAGGTACAGCACCAGTTCCGCCGAGGGTTCGGGGATGCGGACGCCCATCAACGACGAGGTCCGTGCAAGAAAATCCTCCTCGACGGGAAACCGGAAGGACTTCACGAGACTGTCGCCGCTCACCAGCTGATGATAGGCGTGCAGATCAAGCAAACGGCCGCTGTCATGGTCCCAGGCGAGGGCATGGAACACGCCGGGATGGCCAACGCCCATGCGGGAAACGGTCAGCTTGAACCCGCACTCGTTGATGATGTGCTGAAAGGCGTGCGAGTCCGCAGGATGGACCAAAAGGTCGATGTCCTCAAGCCCGGCCAGCGTCTCGGCGAGGCGAATATTGCTCTTCCAATGGCAATAGCGGATGCCTTGACGCTCCAGGGCAGCGAACAGCATCAGCCCGATCGAACTGGGTCGAAGGTCGTTTTCGCTTTTGACGTTTGTTGCCGCCGATGGAGCGCTAGCGCCCTGATCGACGAGACCCGCGGCTAATGTACGGCCGTTGGAGAGAAGTTTCTTGGGACCCACCGAATCGCCTCCCGCTCACGTCACGCATGTTGATTAACAGTTTTCGCGATCGAGCGAAATCCTGCTCGCCGGATGACGCTAGCCTCGTTCCGACGCTGCTCGGGAGCAGAAAAATGGTCTAACGGCCACCTCGAACAATCACGATTTTCGGCTGACTTTAGGCGTTTTATCGGGTCGTCGCGCTTACCGGGTCGAGGATTTCGCTGGGCAAGTTTGTTAATGCCATTTGCGGTCAGCAGACGATGAAGCCAGAACCCGTCCCGCCCGGCCTCAAAGCAGCAGGCGATAGGCACGGGATGGCCGGATATGGTCGGTTGGTGTGATCGAAGCCGGTCGAAAAGCGCCAGCAGCGCGGCTGTGTCGCCCGCTCTAATCCGATGCATGCGGCTCTTCTAAGCGCCGGGCAAGCGTGTGCCGACGAGCCATATTGAGTTGCTCAACTCGAGGGCGACAGGATCGTTTTGCTTTGGAATGACATGATGCGGCTCCTTGGTTTGAGGACTCCGCTATAGTGGACCTTGGTTCACCCGGTGTCCGTCCTCATAGCATCTGCCACCAGAGCTCTATGGGTGTGCCACGCGGGAGGGTCCGGCGGATCGCCGCCACCTCGGCGGGGAAGTTTTTTTAACGTCGGGATGGCGTCGGCAGCGCGCGCATGATTGCGCGGCCGTGCCGACAGCTTGCGGTAGCCCATGGCGCGCAGCTCCCGGCTCAGCGCCTGCTTGCTGATCGAAACCCTGAACTCGTCGCAGACCCACTGCGCCAGATCGACCAGCCGCCACCGCACCACGTCGTGCGATGCCGGGATCGGGCCGCTCTCAAATGATTCAGGACAAGCCCACCTAGAAATCCCCTTTGTCAGGGCTGGTGTCAATTGGGCCAGGGGAATCGCATTTGAACTGATGCGGTAGGGTTGCGCTTGCAGTTGAGATTGATTCTACCCGTGCCGGGTTTGGCACGGGAGGCTGTGATGGACGGATTTACGGCGGTTTTTGAGGATTTGGATGATCCTCGCACGGGC
>JANONQ010000384.1:0-1558 GCA_031420935.1 Novosphingobium sp.
CCACCAGTTGGTCGGGGATGAGACCGCGGCGCTGCGCGCGGCGGAGGAAATCGGTTATCCGGTCGTGGTCAAGCCTGCGGATCTCGATGGCGGTGTTGCCGTCAGCGCGGATGTGCGGACCCCGGACGAGGTAAAGCTGGCCTTCGCCAATGCGCTCGCCACGTCCAGGAATATCCTCGTCGAGAAACACATGCCGGGCCGGGATTACCGGGTGGCCGTGTACCGGGATGAGGTAATATGGGCGGTGGAAAGACAGCCGGGCGGCGTGGTCGGCGATGGCCAGACGGATGTCGCGGCGCTGATCGCACGTTTGAACAGCGATCCCCGGCGCGTAGCGGCGCCCCACGCACCGCTCAAGCCGCTGCCACTCGACGACGAGGCCCGCTTCCTCCTGGAACGAGATGGTCTAACCGCAGACAGCGTACCTGCGGCAGGACAATTCGTCCGCCTTCGCCGCGCTGCCAATGTCGCCTCAGGCGGACTGCCGGTCGCGGTTTTCGACATTATCCATCCGGACAATGCACAGCTTGCGGTTCGCGCCGCCGCTGCCCTGGGACTGGACTTGGCCGGGATAGACTTGCTGATCCCCGATATTGCGCAATCATGGCTCGAAACCGGCGCATCGATCTGCGAGGTCAATGCCGGGCCGGACCTCGGCCAGACGACGGCAGCCCACCTTTACGGCCCGATCCTTGCCGGCCTGGTGAAGGGCACCGGTCGTATCCCGATCATCCTGATTGTCGGCGCTGCGCCTGACAGCCCGCTCGACAGTCTGGTCGCTGACGGATTGAACCTGCCGGGCATCATGATCGGCTACCATGGCCGCCAAGGTGTCCGCACCGGCAAGGAACGATTGACGCGGGGACCAGTGGACAACTTCATCGGCGGACGGGTGCTGATCCGCGACCGGCGGGTCGAGGCAATCATCATGCAAGTCAACGACGATAGCCTGCTCGAAAGCGGCCTGCCATTCCCGCAATATGACCTGCTGATCATCGCGGGTGACGATCTCGCTGCGGCGAAACCGGAGGGAGGTCGGCCACCTGCGGAGATCGCGGCCGATTTGATCCCCGCACTGCTGCCGGCCTGTGATGGCAAAGTCGTGCAATTGACTGGGTCCGGGTTACCACTGGACCGGTTCAGGCCGATGACCCGGGCTAGCTGGGAGGCGATGTCGAGCCCAGCCGAAGTCAAAGCTTTCTTGCGCTCAGAGATCAGGCGCCTGGCCAAGGCACATCAGGCGGCTCCCGATCAATCCGCTTAAGGCGCGATCGGACCAGCCGGCGCGGACAGGTGCGCTTGGAGAAGCGAGGATCGGAAGATCGATTTCCGTTTGCCCTCGACACAGCAGCAGAATGCAGGCCATGAGCGCGCGATGGCAAATCACGAAAAACGGCTGACCCGGCGGCGGTTCTACAAGGCCGAGCAGGAGGCGTCCTTTGCCGAGGCGCAGGATCACTCCACAGCGCAGACCCGCAGCCCGTCCTACCGCCTCGCCTTCAGCGACAGCGACTTCCTGCTGCGCGAAGAGCTGCGGCCGGTGCGCTTTCAGCTGGAA